>NZ_JBFRUJ010000034.1:0-66264 GCF_041474575.1 Vibrio sp. 10N.222.51.C5 | reverse complement strand
CTTAAGGTTCTGTCTATGATGTACCGATAGGATGGCTTGTTGCTCGGGGGATTTTACGGGTACAAAGCGAGTTGATGGACGCTGAACAGCTTCGCAGATAGCTACTGCATCATTAAGGTCGTTCTTTCCCTTAGTTCGATAAGGAATTACGTATTTAACAGCCATAATACGGGCTTCGTGATCGAGTGTATTGAGTGTTCTTGCTCAATAATGTGCACCACCACACGCTTCAACGCCTATACGCATGAGTGGCATATTTGCTATTGTAGTCAGTAGTTTAGAGCGGGTTACTGACTTATGAAGTATGACCTTACCATTTTGGTCTACGGCATGAAGACTAAAGTGGTTTTTAGCTAGGTCGATACCGCAGAAATAAGAATAATCAGACATGGTGCCTCCGATGCATTTAAGTACCACATAAGTGTGGCAGATCCTCGGTAGGGGGAATCCATGTCATTCGTTAGTTTTAAAGTGAGTATATAGAGGTAACTATGACCAATCAAAATGAAGATAAAACACTAAAAGAAGCTGTTCAGTCTGTAGGTGATATTAAAGTTTCTAGTGTTAAAAAGTCCGTTCGAGTGTTTGCTTCTTTTCTTTGGAAGCTAAGCGTATTTGCGTTTATCGGTTTTTGTATAATTGCGGGATTTGAGTTAGTTACTCGCGATATGCTATTTGACTATGACGGTAAGCTAGATATTGAAAATGCACTGTTACTCTGCTCTCTAATCATTGGCCTCTTTATCGCCATATATGAGTTGAAATCTGGAAAAATTGGGCCTTGGCTACAAAAAATTATAACCAACTGAATTTTACTTTATTCACGATCAAATAAAACTAACAAGGCGTTTAAACGGAACAAAAACAGTGGGTTACGTTTCGCTTCGCTACACATTATAACCCACCATTTTAGTCCGCTTAATGCGGCGTTGATACCGCAATCAATCATCTAACCTTTTCATAGCTTTACGGTAAACATCGCTACGTTCGCGTTTTCCGACTGCTAAGACGGTTACAATGATGACATCGTCTTCAACTTTGTAGACGAGACGGTAGCCCGATTGGCGCAGCTTAATCTTATACATGTTGTCAGCTCCAGAGAGTTTTGAAGCCGGAACATGCGGGTTATCTAAACGCTCGATTAGCTTTTTCTTAAATTGTTGTTGAAGCGTTGAGCCAAGCTTTTTCCACTCTTTGAGTGCACTCTTTTTAAAGTCGAGTTTATAGGTCATCAATATTTACCGAAATACTCTCTTCAGATTCACGCTCTTTCGCAATAGTTAGTAGTTCAAGATCTTCGAGTCTGTCCATCATCATTTCGTACGCTTCGGCTGGTACGCAATAAAATGCTGGCTCATTTCGGTTCAGTACAGCAACAGGTTCACCGTAAGCACTAGTTGCAACTTTCATAGGGTTAGCTTTCAACTCAGTAATGCTTGCAGCAACATCGGCTAAAATTCTAGTGGTCATGTAATAGGTCTCTTAAGTGGTCTTTATTTTGGTCATTTTAGCCTCAATCAAGCGGTATAACAAGTTGCTTAAGAGTGATTCGCAACACGTGGCATTTTTACTATGCGTTGGTTTATGTGTTTAAGGTATTATACGGAGGCTAAGGTATTGGTTTGCTCACACCTTAGCAAGGCGTAAAGTGTCGATATCTTGGGATAATAGTTCTAGATATCTAATTCAAAATAGCTGCGTAAACCTTAATTTAGAGGCTCTTGAACCATGGTATTACTTATAGTTTGGTTGGCTATTTGGGTTTCTTCAGCCAAACCACTTGCTTCTGTCGCCCGACGAACATACCGCATTAGAGTACAAAGTAGTTCGAATGGTTGGAAAAGTATTTTGTTTTCTATATTGGCTCACCTTACCTTTGTTCAACTATTTAGCTTTCCTGTAGATAGTTGGTTTTACTGGGTACTTCCAGTACTAAATGTTTTGTTTGTTATGCACATGCTCTTGCTCTTGGATTTGGTTCTAGATCGTTATAGTGTGGTTGATACTTCACGTTTTACCCATCGTTCAATTGCACCTTTTTTGGTGTCATGTAGTGCATTTATTGCAATGCTTTTCTACTCAGCTTATCTCAATGATGCAATACTGAGGGGAGTATGTATTGCTGCTCTCTCAATAGGTTTGACAGGGTTTCTAGTAACTTATAGAAATGTAAAATAGGGTCATACAGCTAACAGAGTATTTTAGGTTGATAAGAATCAACCCAACCAAACAGGGCGCCAATAACGGCGCCCTTTGTGTTAGTTGGACACGCTGTAAGTGTCGTAATTGCGAAGTAAGAAGATTGCGATACAGGCTGCGAGCATTGGCCAAGAGGCGAAGAACAGTAGGTTGTTGAACGGGTCCATGTATTTTCCAAAAGAGGAAAAGGTTGAGCCTGCATGAAGGACTAAAATGGCTCCGTAGGTGTACTTTTTCCACATGCCTACAACGAATGCGCCTAAAAATCCGAGCTGCGCGACACCCAGAGCCATCATCGCATTGTTCGAGATGTCGATGCCGTAAAAGCCAGACAGTACTTTTGTCGCGTGCTCAGGGACAAGGATCTTATCCAAGCCCCAGAATAAGAAGACGATAAAAATGCCGATTCTCAGCAGTAGTAGGCTAGTTGCCAGTTTGGTTTGAAGTGTCTTTTCCATGATATCCCTTGTGATGCATTCAATGATGCGATGATTTAAATGTTCATCAAAGGAGACCCATAGCCTTCGCGTTTTCTTTCGCAGTTTTTCAGTGGCTTATGTAACAGGAAATGTCTGGTTGGTTTGTTCCTCAACGTTATCGGACTCAAAATGCTGCTGCCTGAGTAAGCTGACAGTCAGGTTTATCGGCATCGGTTTATAAAAATAGAAGCCTTGGATATAGTCGACGCCCAGTTTAGACAAGATGTTCACTTGGGATTCGTACTCAACCCCTTCGACGATCACTTGCATACCTAAGGTGCGGGACAACTGAAGCATGGACTCCAGCAAAGGGATACCAAGGCTTGATTCGTCTGATATGTTTTTCACAAACACGCGATCGATTTTGAGAATGCTGAACGGGAATTGTCTCACAAAGTCTAAGCCCGCATAGCCCGTACCAAAATCATCAATCGCAACTCTTACGCCCATATTCGATAGTTTGGTTAGGTTGCCTCTGATTTTGACCATGTCGGCATCAGAACATTCACCATCTTCGGTTACTTCAAAAACCACCTGTTTGAGAATCTCAGGGTGTCTTTTAAAGATGCTGATCACCTTGTTAGAAAAGTTACTGTTGGACACAACGTTGCGGCTGATGTTGACGCTGATGTACTTTGAGTCGAACACATCTTGATTGCTTTTCAACGTCATTAATACTTTGCGCAGCACGAAGTAGGTGAGCTCCTCAATTAAGCCTAAGCTTTCAGCAAGCGGAATGAAAATAGCCGGGGAGACGTTACCTTCAATTGGGTCGTTCCATCGTAATAGTGACTCACAGCCGACGATCTCATTGGTGTTTTGGTTAACGATAGGCTGCATGTGAACATGAAGGTGTTGGTTTTTTAGCGCACTTGAAAGCGAATATTCTAAGCTGCGTTGGCTCTGCTTTTTATGCTTGATGGAAAGGAGAATAATGGTGGTGATTCCGGCCATCAAAAAGCCAAACCATAAATAACTCAACATGAAGTGAAGATAAAACTGATACCCAATGTATGAGGTGATGGTCAATGGGTAGGTGTTTGATTGTATCCGCACCTTGGCGATTGATGAGTCAATATCGGTAGGGTGGATATCTCTTTTGATCACTTCAACTTTGGCCTGTATTCCATGGCTGCTCAGGTTTGTTTCAACAAGGTCATAGATGAAGTGTGGCGGAATCATCAGGCTCACTCCGGCATCTTCTTTGTTCGAGAAAATGAGCATGATGGACTGAACTTGCGTGATGGCCGAGTTGGAATACGACAGGGTTGTTAAATTCGGGTCGTCATTGAGTCGCTGCCTGATGGTGCTGTATAGGCGAAATGAAACGTCACCATCGGTGGTTGAACAGTAAAATCGGTTCTGTTTATTGAATACCGCTGCTTCTTTTACCCAATCGGCTTCAAAAACGTTTTGTCGAAGCTGTCTAACGATCGCGTCGCAAGACTGTTCAGGTCTAACTTCAGATAAAAAACGGTCGAACCTTGATTGGATCCTTTCTAACCTAGTTTCGACTAACCTTGATGTGTCTTCGGTTAATGTTTGGTAGTGATACGGTGTAAAAGGAATGAGCATTGCCATGGAAAAAAAGAAAGAGATGGCAAAGTAAAATGAAGTCTTGGCAATGTTTTGGTACTTGATATCCATAGTTGGAGAAGCGTTACCGATTTATGTGAGCATTCGATTTAATTTATAAAGTTAGCGTTTAGGTAGCAATATAAATAATTAATAGTGTGAATGCAGGCACGAATTATTGATATAAATAATATATTTTCTAGTTTTACCAGCAAAATCTGAGCGTTATCTCGTTTATTTGAGTTGGCGAGGCGTCATTTTTGATGATTCATGCGGATAACAAATGCTTATATCCTGATAAATTTTATTGTTATTTGCTCTGGCTGAATGAGCTGAATGAGCTGAATGAGCTGAATGAGCTAAATATTGAGCCACGTTTAAATAAATAAAGTCACGACTCGATTCGTTTTGGTGGTGACAGCATAAAGGATGATTATGACAAAACTGATATCAGCACTCATAGCGGTGTGCTTCTCATTCTCTGCGTTGGCCGACGAAGGTGTTGTTGATTGCGAGAATGCGATGAATACCATCGAGATCAATCACTGTGCGGCAATTGAGTTGGAATCTGCACAAGCGGAACTGGATAAATACCTTGCAGCCAGCTTTGAGCACAATGCTTATGAAGCTCAGCTGGTCGCTTCAATTAAGAAGGCTCAGGAGAGCTGGCAGGCGTACATGACAGCACATTGTGACTCTGTTTACATCCAATGGCGTGATGGTTCTATTCGAGGGGTTATGGCGCTTTCCTGTAAGACAAGGTTAACCAAGCAGCGCACGCATGAGGTGTGGGAAAACTTCTTAACTTATATGGACAGCACGCTTCCGGTTTTACCAGAGCCTAAATTAGCGCCGTAGGCAGGTTTAAAATACGTACAGGACTGTGCACCTGCTTCAACCTTTGGCGGGCGAATAAGAAAGCGATAGGGGATTGGCCTACTCTTTCGTTCTTAGTTCTTAGTCTCCAGCTTGAAGCATTACAGCTTGAAGTATTACCTAGCAAGGAATCGATTGTGAACAATGTCAGTATCACGCTTATTCAGCTTGAAGTTGAATACAAAAACAAACAAAAGAATATGGATTCGGTCTCTGATCTTTTGCAAGCGGAGCCGTCAGTCGGTGATATTACTTTACTGCCTGAACTGTTCACGACTGGGTATATTTTTAACGAGGCTGAAGAAATTCACGAATTGGCTGAAGACTTCGCCGACAGCAGTACTACTATTGATTCATTAACGCAGCTTGCAGCGAAGCATGACACCTTGATTGTTGCAGGCATTGCCGAGAAAGATAGTGGCCAATATTACAACAGTGTGGTGGTTGTGGATGCTTCCGGTTTACGACACAAATACAGAAAAATCAGTCAAACCAAATTCGATAAGCAGTATTTCTCGAGAGGGGAGGAACGCCTCTCGTTTGAGCACAAAGGCTTAAAGTTTGGTGTCGCGATTTGCTTTGATATTTGGTTCCCGGAGATCATGAGAGGGTATCAGTCGGTCGACGTTATTCTTCACCCTGCCAACTTCGGTGGGCATCATAGTTTTGCCATTGCTCAAGCGAGAGCCTTGGAGGAAGGGTGTCACATGGTTACTTGTAATCGCGTCGGGCAAGATGTGGTTAATGCGTTTACCGCGACTTATTGTGGTGGAAGCCGAGCCTACTCACCCAAAGGGGAGTTAGTGACTAAACTTAACGACAAGCAATCGGTAGAAACCGTGAGTATTCAAGATCTCTCGATTGCGCCGCAATACAATGGTATTGATGTCGAAAATGAGATCCAACAAATAACCGATCTGTTAAACCGCTAAACCGATAGACCGTTAAATCGCTAGAACAGAGACTAGCGCGGTATAAGATCGAAAAACGCAAGGTGATTAAGCCTTGCGTTTTAGCTTGGGAACGAAGCGCTCTTAAGCTTGATCGTTCATTTGATTGAGATGCTCGACTGAATGGGCGTTTTTCATCCGCTGAACTTGATGGATATTGACCATAAGGCGATTGAGCAGCTTTTGCAGTCGTTCAATATCCGGCAATTGTTGATTTTTGGCTTCGACTTCTAGTTCCAATGCCTGCTTAGAAAGCATGTTAAGACCTAAGTTTAGCGACATGCCTTTAATGGAGTGCAGGGTACGACAAAGTGGCTCCAACTCCTTCGCTAAATAGTATTCGATGACACGGTCAACCGACTGTTCGAACTCAATAATGGTTGAGTCGATAAGTAAACTGAACCCTTCCGTATCGTCTTTAAGTATGCGTATCACTTCTGACTGACTTATCTCTTCTTCTGTTAATCTCAGTGTTTCAATTGGCTTGCGATGAAGTTCGACGATATTTTTGATGTCAGTCGAGCCTTCGGTTTTTATTTGCTTAGGTAATCGATTCGAAAATTGTTGCAGGGCATCGAAAAAGCTCTCTTGTTGCAGAGGCTTGGTCAGAATATGGTCGACACCCGCCTGAATAAAGTTGTCATGCGCCTCACGGAATACATCGGCCGTATAAGCGAATATCAAGGTATCGAGTTTCAGCTTTTCGCGGATGTAATTTGTTGTCTCGACCCCGTTCATTTCAGGCATATGATTGTCCATCAAGATAAGGTCATATTGAGTGGTTTTGAGGCGTTCAATTGCTAGTTTTCCGTTCTCTGCATGATCGACATGATGGCCGAGCTTTTCACAAAAGCCTTGTGCAACAATGGCATTAATACGGTTATCTTCCACCAACAGGATACTTAACGAGTCATAACTGAGAGTTTCTGCATCGACTGTATGGGTAGCGATGTCTTTCGCTTTGCTTTCTTGCCATGTGATAGGCAGGGAGACTTGGAATTTTGTACCAAGCCCAACTGCACTGGTTAATGTGATTTCTCCGTTCATGAGGTTGACTAGGTTCTTGACGATTGCGAGGCCAAGCCCTGTTCCGCCAAACTTCCTTGTTGTGGAAGTGTCGGCTTGTTCGAACGAATTGAATACCTGCTCGTGCTTATCTTTCGGGATACCAACTCCGGTGTCTGTTACCGTGAGAATCAGTTGATTGTTGGGGCGATTGAGGTCAGCTTGAATGGACACATGACCTTCTTTGGTGAATTTGGTCGCATTGCCGCCCAAGTTGAACATGATTTGACGTAGCCTTGCACAGTCTCCGACGAGTTGGATGTTTTTCGGTATGTTATTTTCGATCAACAGGCGAATGCCTTTTTCATCGGCTAAGGGTTTTAGAGCGCTGCATACAGGCTGCATGACTTGAACAAAATTAAAGGGTGCCACATCTAGCTCAAGCTTGTTTTCTTCGACTTTTGAGAAGTCGAGAACGTCGTTGAGTATTGTCATCAAGTGGTGACCAGAATCGAGAATGATGTTGATGTTCTCTTTTGTTTCGGGTTCTTGGGTCTGGCTTGCAATGATTTGAGATATTCCAAGAACGCCGTTCATTGGCGTTCTGATCTCGTGGCTCATGGTAGACAGAAAATCGCCCTTAGCTTTTACTGCGGCTTCAGCTTTGGTTCGTTCGGCGATTAGCTCCTGAGTTTTCGCTCTCATTTCACTGTTATTACTGATCAAATTGGCTGTCATTTTTTGAAAGCTTTGTTTGAGATGAGCGATTTCGTCTTGGGTGTTTATATTCGAACTCAACTCCAGAGTTGCAGCACCTTGATCCAAATGGCCAGCGGC
This sequence comes from Vibrio sp. 10N.222.51.C5, assembly GCF_041474575.1. Classification (NCBI taxonomy): domain Bacteria; kingdom Pseudomonadati; phylum Pseudomonadota; class Gammaproteobacteria; order Vibrionales; family Vibrionaceae; genus Vibrio; species Vibrio sp. 10N.222.51.C5. The sequence goes on along the minus strand of NZ_JBFRUJ010000034.1, from coordinate 58,343 downwards.
AACTTGGTTAGTAGCCTCAAGTAGGGTGTGTAATCTTCGATTAATACGCTTTGACGCCCACGCAGCAACAAGGAGTGAGATGAACACGGAAAACAGTGTTCCGAGGATTAATATGTAGCTGGTTTGATTGGCTGAGCTCTCCGATTTTTCGACCCTGAGAATAATAAGTTGTTGTTCAATTTCAATGAATTGAGCAATCTCTTGGCGGATCTCATCAATCAATTTTTTTCCGGTTTGCTGCTGAGTGAGGTCGATGACACTTTGTATTTCAGCTTCGCCTTTATTGACAAGGCTGCGTTGATTGATCTCTTTCTCTCCAGACTGTTTCAGCCATGTTTTATGAATATCCTCGATTCTATATAGGCGTTCTACTTGAGGTGGGTTATCACTCACTTGAGTCGCAAGGGTTTGGAGTTTTTGAGGCCATACATCAAGCGCTAAATGGTAGGGTTCTAAAAAAACAGGATCTCCCGTGATCAAGTAACCACGTTCAGCCGTTTCTATGTCGACCGTTAAGCTGAGAAGTTCTTGAGCCCGAGCGATGGCTTTATGTGTGTGTACAACCCAATTATTGTCTTTTACAACCGTTCGGGTGTTTTCATGGACAGAAAAAGCCACGATAAGCATCAAAGCGATAGGAATCAAAAAGCTGACTAATAGCTTTTTCTGTAGGGATATATTGTCAAACCAACCCGCGATCATAAAACAGCGCTCTCCATGTCGTTGTTATTCACTGTTAGTGTAGATGATAATCAGTCGTTAAGTGCGCAAATAGTTGCTGAGTGCGTAAATACATATTTTAGCGTGTAAGTTTCGTATATTAACGGCATTTTAGGGGCGATTAAGCGGCGTTATTATGTTTCAAAGACAAAAAAGCTAGCCCGAATAAGCTAGCTTTCAACTGTATCATGGGCGGGTTGAGCCCTAAATCGCTTTTACGCTGCTTCGCTCTACAAGAGTCGGTTCTAGTTCAACGACTTGCGGGTAGGCGTCTGGCGTTTGTAGTCGGCTTAACAGGGTATCGACCGCCGCTTTACCTAAACGGTGCTTTGGCTGGTGGATTGTGGTTAAAGCGGGTGTCATGTACTTAGATAAGTGGATGTCATCGTAGCCAATGATAGACAGGTCATTTGGAATCAATGTGCCATCTTGAGCTGCCGCATGAATCACGCCCATCGCCATCATATCGTTACTTACGAACAAAGCAGACGGCATTTCGCCACGAGTTTTTAATGTTTGGTAAGAGTCAAAACCACCGTCACATTCAAAGTTGGATTCAACAATCCACTTAGGGTTGATCTCTAAATTGGCTTCTTCCATTGCTTGCTTGAAGCCTTGATAACGAGACGAAGCTTGATTGCGGTGCAGTGGGCCAGTGATACAACCAATTTGAGAATGACCGTTATCTATCAAGTGCTTAGTTGCCATGTAGCCACCTTGGTGCGAGTTGTCTTGGATCTTATCGCTCGCAAACAACATAGGGCCCCAATCCATGACTACAACAGGCAGTTCTGGGTAGCGCTCGAATACATCGATATGTTCGCCTTCAAGGGTAGAACACATTAGCATCAGGCCATCGACTCGCTTTTGCAGCAAGGTATCGATAGAGGATTTCATGCGTTCGCTATCGCCTTCGGTGTTACACAAGATAAGGTTGTAGCCTTTTTCGTAGCAACGACGTTCCACACCTTTTACCACTTCGCCAAAGAATGGGTTGGTGGATGTGGTCACTAGCATTCCCAAGGTTTTGGTTTGCTTCATTTTCAAGCTGCGAGCCAATGCAGAAGGCGCATAGTTGAGTTCTTTAGCCGCACTGTTAACACGCTCAGCAATCTCTTCACTGACAAAGCGTGATTTGTTGATCACGTGGCTCACGGTAGAAGTCGAAACCTTTGCGAGCCGTGCGATGTCTTTCATTGTTGCCATAAAAAATCCTTGTGGGAATAACCTTCCACGTTGGGCGATATTCTGCCTGAAAACAGGGGCTTATTCTTGTTATTTGTTGTTACCGAATTTGAAGGCTAACATCCGTTAACCACGGTTTAGCTCAGAAGTTAGGCCTTCAAATAGGTATCAAACTAAGCAGACAGTTGCTCTGCCAAAAACGCATCGGTTTCAGCACGGCTTGGAATCGACGTTTGAGCACCAAAGCGTGTCACAGAGATAGCAGCTGCAGCATGAGCAAATTTAATCGCACGCTCAAGTGGCATATCTTCAAGCAAGCCTGTCACCAACGCGCCGTTAAAGGTGTCACCTGCGGCAGTTGTATCTGTTGCTTCAACACGGAAACCTGCGATTAGTTCACCTTCGCTGGCTTCATTGCCTTGACCGCGATGACTCACCCACACGCCTTTCGCGCCTAGCGTGATCATTACCGTTTCTATGCCTTTAGCATGCAGAGCCAACGCAGCCTGATGAGCAGACGCGTTGTCCGTCACGGTAATGCCTGTCAGCACTTCTGCTTCAGTTTCGTTCGGTGTAATCACGTCAACACAAGCAAGCAGTGAATCCGATAATGGACGAGCAGGAGCTGGGTTTAGAATGACTTGCGTGCCACTCTCTTTTGCTACTTTCGCAGCGTATTCAATGCCTTCAATTGGCGTTTCAAGCTGAGTCAGCAAGTATTCAGCGCCGCGAATCTTCTCTAGATGCGGCTCGATTTGATCGCAAGTCAGCTTGTCGTTCGCTTCCGCAGAAAGACAAATGCTGTTTTCGCCGGTTGCTGATACTTGGATCATCGCAATGCCAGTCGGCGTGTTGTCCGCAACGATCACACTGTCGATGTTGATACCATCTTTAGCGAAGTCTTGACGAATGTTGATGCCAAATGGGTCGTCACCGACACAGGCGATGAAGCCAATGTCTGCGTTTAATCGCGCTGCGGCTACTGCTTGGTTTGCGCCTTTGCCGCCAGGGATGACCTGATAGTTACCGCCAATCAAGGTTTCACCCGGACGAGGGAACGAAGGAACTTGCAGTACGTGGTCAGCGTTAACGCTACCTAAAACAATCAGTTGAGTCATGATACGAGCCTTATGATATATCGTATTTGAAAATGCATGGATCTTTCTCATGGTATTCATTGCTAGCCTTGTCAGTGGCTTATGAGAAACAGCGATGCACTATCGGGTTTTGTTTTTATGTTAAGTCAGTGAGCTAATGAACTAATGAGTTAAGCAAAGCAGGGGATAGGGGACCCCTGCTTTATATCGCGTTATCTAGTAACCATTACTTAGCGATGATTTTTAGAGGTACTGGTACGTACTCGTCTACTGTTTCGCCTTTCAGTACTTTGTCTGCCATTTCGATACCTAGAGAACCGATTAGGTCAGGTTGTTGGGCAACTGTTGCGCCAAGTAGGCCGCGGTTAACTGCTGCGATGCCGTCTTCAGTGCCATCAAAGCCAACGATCATCACTTCTTTACCTGAAGCTTGAACTGCGCGAAGAGCACCTAGAGCCATTTCATCGTTCTGAGCGAATACCGCTTGTACGTCTGGGTTAGCTGCAAGCAAGTTTTCCATTACGTTCAGACCTTTAGTACGGTCGAAATCAGCAGGTTGGCTTGCTAGAAGCTCAAGGTCGCTACCGTTTACTGCGTTCATGAAGCCTTCACCACGTTCACGAGCAGCAGAAGTACCAGCGATACCTTCAAGTTGGATTACTTTCGCTTTTTCGCCCACTTTTTCCATGATGAAGTGGCCTGCCATTTCGCCGCCGATTACGTTATCAGAAGCGATGTGGCTCACTACGTCACCACGGCTTGCACCACGGTCTAGCGTTAGCACAGGGATGTTTGAGCGGTTAGCAATACGAATCGCGTTAGACACAGCGTCTGAATCCGTTGGGTTAATCAGGATTGCTTTAACACCACGAATGGTTAGATCTTCAATGTTCGAAAGCTCTTTGCTTGGGTCGTTTTGAGAATCAAGAACGATAAGCTTGTAGCCTAGCTCTTCAGCTTTCGCTTCTGCGCCATCTTTCATGGTTACGAAGAATGGGTTGTTCAATGTAGACAGAACGATTGCCATTGTATCTTGCGCCTGTGCAGACACAGATACCGTTGTAGAAAGAAGAGCAGCAGAAATAAGAGTCGCTAATTTTTTCATGGTGTAAGTCCTTTGTGTAGGGTGAGCTAGGAGGTGAGTCCTAGCTCGTAGTTACATTATTTATAGATTCTAATATTTAAAGGTAAAGCAGGGTGTTACTTGTATTAACCTAGAGTGTGGATAGGTTTTATTTGTTTTTGTTGTCGACCAATACCGCCAGAAGAATAACCACTGCTTTTGCAATCATCTGGTAGTAAGAAGATACGTCTAATAGGTTTAGGGCGTTGTTTAGGAAGCCGATAATCAATGCACCAATCAATGTGCCCATGATGCGGCCACGACCGCCGGCTAAGCTTGTGCCGCCAAGAACCACGGCTGCGATAGCGTCTAGCTCATAACCCATACCTGCGGTTGGTTGAGCTGATGACAAACGCGATGCCACGATGATGCCTGCGACTGCTGCTAGCAGACCACAGATTGCGTAAACGCCGATTTTTACTTTGTCTACGTCGATGCCTGATAGGCGAGTTGCGGATTCGTTGCCACCAAGAGCGTATACGTAGCGACCAAAGCGTGTGTGGTTAAGTAGGTACCATACTGCTGCGAATACCACGACCATGATCCATACTGGAACTGGGATACCCATTGCGTAGCCGGTACCGAACCAAGCGAATGCGTCTGCTGTGTCAGTGAAGCCTGTTGAGATAGGACGACCATCTGTGTAAACCATGGTTACGCCGCGTAATAGAGTCATGGTTACAAGCGTTGCGATGAAGGCTTGAACCTTACCCTTGGCGATAATCACACCACTGATAGCGCCCAATGCTGCACCTGCTACAAGAGCGGTTGGTACTGCGATCATCACAGGGATTTCCATGCCAATCATGCTGGCTGCGAACGCACCACAAAGCGCCAGTACAGAACCAACACTCAAGTCGATACCCGCGGTTAAGATAACCAGCGTCATACCTACAGCGATAATTGCGTTAACCGAGGTTTGGCGCAGAATGTTTAGGATGTTGTCGACAGTAAAGAAGTTCGGGTTTAAGAAAGAAACGACAACAATCAAGAAGAGCAAAGCAATCAATGACTTTTGATCAATCAGCCACTCTTTGCTGATTAACGGTTTTTTCTTTGGAGCTTCAGTTGTTTTGCTCATGGTTTTAGTACTCATGCTGCGTCCTCGTTGATATTTTTACCGACCGCACACGCCAGTAATAATTCTTGGTTTGCTTCTTTAGCATCAAATTCACCGCTTACACGGCCTTCATGCATCACCATGATGCGGTCACTCATTCCTAACACTTCTGGCATTTCAGATGAGACTAAAATGATGCTCATGCCGTCGGCTTTAAATTTATTAATGAGTTGGTAAATCTCTTTCTTAGCACCGACATCGACACCGCGCGTTGGCTCGTCGAGAATCAGTACTTTTGGTTTGGTCATCAAGCCCTTAGCGATAGCCACTTTCTGTTGGTTACCACCAGAAAGGTTGCCAATAATCTGTTCGCGCGTCGGGGTTTTGATGTTGAATAGCTTGATGAAGTCATCTACTGCAATCACTTCGCCTTTATGTTGGATTTGACCGCTCTTTGTTAGTAGGTCAAGTGAACATAACGACATGTTTTCTTTAACAGAAAGCCCTAGAACTAAGCCATCGCCTTTACGGTCTTCAGAGATGTAAGCAATGCCATTGGCCAAGCCGTCTTTCGGGCTTACAGGGTTGATGGTTTTATTTTCTAGGTTGATGACGCCGCGTTCACTTGGAAGGGCACCGTAAATCACTTTCATCAGTTCAGTTCGGCCAGCACCCATTAGGCCAGATACACCCAGGATTTCACCGCGTTTTAGCGTAAAGCTCACATCGTGAACACCAGAACCCGTCAGGCCAATCACTTCAAGACAAGTTTCACCATGGCTCTGGCCGATACGTGGATATTGTTCGTCTAACTTACGACCAACCATCATTTCGATTAGGCCATCTTCGTCGGTGTCTTTTACTTCACACTGACCAATGAACTTACCGTCACGCAGCACGGTGATGTCATCACAAATCTCGAAGATCTCTTTCAAACGGTGAGAGATGTAAACAATGCCACAGCCTTCATCGCGCAATTCGTTAATCACCTTAAACAGAGATTCAGTTTCGGTATCGGTTAGCGCATCGGTTGGTTCATCCATGATGATGACTTTAGATTCAAACGATAGGGCTTTCGCAATCTCTACCATTTGCTGCTCACCAAGGCTCAACTGACCTAGAGGCGTTTTCGAGCTGTGTTTCACGTTAAGGCGTTTAAGTAGCTTGTCTGCTTCTTGGTACATCTCGTTCCACAAGATACGACCCATGGTGCCCGTGATTTCACGACCTAAGAAGATGTTCTCGGCGATGGTCAATTCAGGGATTAGATTCAGCTCTTGGTGAATGATGCTAATGCCTGCTTGTTGAGAATCACGTGGCCCTTTAAATGCAGCAGGTTTTCCTTGGTAGGCAATAGTGCCGCCGTCCAAGTGGTAGATGCCTGTCAGCACTTTCATGAGCGTTGATTTACCTGCACCGTTTTCACCCATTAACGCCATTACGCGTCCTGGATAAACGTTGAGGCTTGCCTTATCCAGTGCTTTAACACCAGGGAAGGCTTTCTCAATTGAGTTAAGTTCTAAAATGGCTTGAGTCATGTCGGTTCCTTTACTCGGGGCCAGTTGTATTTGATTATTCTGTCTATGTATTGTTTTTGGTTCAGTGATGACACTGAGCTGTCGTTGCGTTTTGCTTGAGCTAAAAGGTTACGCCAGCTTGGAAAATAACATTTGCGTATGGTGTGCATTCACCGGTGCGAATCACTGCACGGCTTTCATGCGTTCGCTGTTTGAATTCTTCATGAGTGATGTAAGTAATAGAAAGCGATTTGCCACAACGTGCTTCTTCTGTCTTGATTAAATCAATCAGCGCTGCGTGGTGCTCTGGGCTTACTTTCGCAAACTCTTCTGCAATCACAACGCCTTCGATTTGAGATTCATCCAGCATGGTTTTTACCGTTTGCTGAAAGCTTGGGACACCGTGAGTCAAAGCAAGATCAATACGAGTTACGTGGTCTGGAATCGGCAGGCCCGCGTCACAAATCGTGATTTCATCTGTGTGGCCAAGAGTCGCCACTAGGTAAGAGAGTTCAGAGTTTATTAAAGTACTTTTTTTCATATCACGACCTATCGAAAAATAACGCTTGATGGGTTGAGAATAACTCAAGAAAAGCCATCGAAACGTTTCGATGGTGATAATAGTGTCTGATTTATCATTTGCACGTTTGATTGTTTTAGAGTGTGATAATGATCATCGAAACGTTTCGATGGGGCGTTTTTTGGTGATCTTAGTCACCGCCATTGATTGCATAAATCCTTTTACGTGGGTTCAATCGATAGCGCATATCCGAACTTACTAATGGTAATGATCTGGACGTTGGATGCTCTTAATCGCGCGAACACATTGCGTAGGTTATAGACTACGTTTGCAAGAACATGTGGTGACGAGAGTTGTCCGTCCCAACACACATCAACAATATGCTCTCTTGAAATCGGTCTTCCCACATTTTCCAATAACAAGCAGAGCACTGCTAATAGGCGAGGGCGCAAAGTGATTTTGTTTCCTTGCTGGTTGGTAATCGTTCGAGCGTCGATATCAATGATTAAGCCGTTGAAGTCTATTGTGTGGTTCATCGTGTTTTCTGTTCGTCTTATTCTAAATTGTGGAGATTGAGCAAATTGGCCTGCTGTTGGAGCGGGTAATTATTTAAGTGTGCTAATGGTCGAAGTGGGCGGGTTAACTGACACGATCAGTGAGCCTATTACTTTTAAAGCCGAAGACAATACTTACCGATTAATTGCTGGTTACAAATTTAACCGCATTGTTTCGGTTGAAGCTCAATACACAGATTTTGGTGATATAGCCCTGAAAACGAAATCTGGTAATAAGGTTTTCACTTGGACACCTCAAATCTTTTCGGTAACGGCGAACCTCGGTTACACGTTTGATAATGGCATTCGTCCATTTGGCACTATCGGTCTGTCGACTATTGATCTAGACATGAAGCTTGCTGATGGCTCTCGCCCGTCAGGAGATGGTTTTGATGATTCGGGAGATGGCATCCGTATGGGTGTTGGTGTTGAATACACGCCACCTACAATGTCTTCGTTGAGCTTTCGCTTAGCATACGAAGCCGATGCTTTTGATATCGAAGATTACGAAAACGGACACAAGACAGAAGATACTGTTGTTCTGGATTCTTTCTACTTAGGCGCAATGTACACATTCTAAGTTTCATACTTTGCTAAACGGTAAATCGGTTTCTAAATGGGGCGTCGGTTAGCTCAACCCGTTTGGCTAAAGTGGAAGGCCGCAGTTTTTGACTGCGGCTTTTTTATGTTTAACTCTAGGCTTCACGAATATGAGCGGTGACAGACACGATGGCATGGTCGGTACTGAATTGGTCGTGTTCAAAACTAGGATTAATCAGGTGATGGTCTAACACTGTGTAGCTAGAGATCTCCATTAAGCTTGAAGAGTTCTGACAATCAAACTCGTTCGACATCAAAATGTAGTCCAGTACAGATCCAGAAGCGCCGTAGTAATGGGTTGGCTTTCGCTGTTCAAGCAAGTCTTCTTCATGCAGTTGATGGTAAAGATCCCAGCTGTCTTTCAAGCGAAAGTGGGATAGCCAATGCTTGCTGTTTTCGTCTCGGTTGATTGAGTAATTCAACAGCCCTTTAAACTCATCATTAAACAGTGGCTTATTAAAGTCACCCATCAACACAACAGGTTGCTCGGTTTGGTAGCGTTGGTTGGTGATGTATTGATGCAGCATCTGAGCTTCTAGACCGCGTTGGACACTTGATAGCCAAGAGCCAAGCTGTTCTTGGTGAAAACGAGTGAGCGTGTCACTTTGTGGTTTTGCACCTTGCTGAGTGTTGTCCGCATCGACAGATTCTGCTTTTGGCTCTGTCGGACGTTGTGATTTGAAGTGCACCACATAACAGTCGGTTGAACCTAAATGGGGTAACGTAATCGTCGCGTGAACAGGCGTTCTGTTGAATGAGAATTTGTCGTCAAGGTTGAATGCTTTCAGTAACTTCGAATCTGGCGTAACAGGCTGCACGTTTTCAATCGGGTAACGGGAAGCGATCCCAACGACTGGTGAGGTGTATAGGTAATCATCTTCAACGTTGGCGCTATCGACCACTGCAAAGTATGGATAACCTAGCTCGTTCATCAATAGCTCTAAAGATTGCGGGCTAAATATCTCTTGGAAGCCAATCACATCGCAATCTAATGAGCGAATCGCTTCAGCCATCCAATGTTGCTTCTTCTGCCATTCTTCGAAGCTGTAGATGTTCTCAAAATCATAATAAGCATTCGGTGGCTCGAGATAGTTCAGAAGGTTGAACGTTGCGAATGTTATTTGGTTTGGTTTGTTCAAAGTGTCATTCCATTTAGACCTAGGCTGCAAGGATACTCCAGTAAAAGTATAGTTTGTTGATTATTTAGAGCCTAAATTTCACTTTAGAAGCCAACCAAAGGAATCTTAGCCGTTGAGGCTTGTGTCATTCAGGCTAAGCAATCAAAGCTCACTGCATCCAATAACTTCGAGCGGTGACGAGTAATTTGTAAATAAACCGTCAGAGATAGAGTGCTGATGGTTTTATTAGTTATTACATGATGTTAGATTTGAACCTATACTTGATTTAACGGCATGCATTCAAAGCCGATAAATCAACTTGAATATAGAAGTCATGACATTTGAAGGGAGAGTCAAATGGGAACAGTTTTTCGACGCAAAGCTTCGCAACGCACTCAGTTTTTCAGGTTTAATTTGAAGTCATGTGCAATCATGTTGCCGCTTATTGCTTTACAACCCTCCGTTACTTACGCTTCTGAAACCCAATCAACTCCTGCTGTCACCGTTATTGAAACCACACAACTGGTTGGTTTTGGTGAAGCAAAATATCCAGCCGATTTCACTCACTTCGATTACGTTAATCCTGATGCGCCAAAGCAGGGCAAAGTGACCTATGGCAGCATAGGTACGTACGATAGCTTTAATCGATTCGGTTCCCGCGGCGTTGCTGCAAGTTATACCGGAGAGATTTACGATACCTTGATGTTTTCTCCGAGTGACGAGATTGATGCGTACTATCCATTGATCGCTTCAAAGGTTCGCTACTCCAGTGATTTCACTTGGATGGAAATCGACATCAACCCAAATGCTAAATTCCAAGATGGCGAGCCTATCACTGCGCATGATGTTGCCTTTACTTTTGACAAGTTCTCAACCGAGGGCGTGCCTCAGTATCGTGTGTATTACAAAGATATTAAGTCAGTAAAAGCGGTCTCTGATTTGGTTGTTCGTATTGAAATGAACATTCCAAACCGCGAAAAACTGTTCAGCTTTGCGCAAAGCACTCGTGTATTACCGAAACATTTCTGGAAAGACAGAAAGCTGTCTGAACCTCTAAGCGAGCCACCAGTCGGTAGTGGTCCTTATAAGATCATCAGTTATAAATCAGGCCAAAGTGTTACCTATGGTCTAGATGAAAACTACTGGGCAGCTGACCTACCGGTTAACGTTGGTCGTAATAACTTCAAGCAAGTGCAATACGATTACTACCGTGACGACACGGTAATGTTGGAAGCCTTTAAAGCTGGGGAGTTCGATCTTCGAACCGAGAACTCGGCTAAGTTCTGGGCCAACTCTTATACGGGCGCGAACTTCGATAAAGGCTACATCATTAAAGAAGAGATTAACCACGAGAAGCCTGAAACGACTCAAGGTTTCGTCTTTAATATCCAATCTCCTGTGTTCTCTGATCCTAAAGTGCGTGAAGCGTTAACCTACGCGATGGACTTTGAGTGGATGAACAAGAACATGTTCTATGGTCAGTACAAGCGTACTCGTAGCTACTTCCAAAATACCGACTACGAAGCGAAAGGCTTACCAAGCGAAGCTGAAGTCGAGTTGTTGTCTCAATACAAAGATCAGATTCCACCGCGAGTTTTCACCGAAGAATTCCAACCACCCGTCACCGATGGTAGCGGTCGTATTCGTAGCCAAATGCGTACCGCTTTCAAATTGTTGAAAGAAGCGGGTTGGGTGCTGAAAGACAAAGTCATGACCAACGAAAAGACTGGCAAGCCGATGTCATTTGAGTTGTTGATTTACAGCCCAACCACGGAACGTATTGCAACGCCGGTTCAAAAGAACCTTAAGCGCATGGGTATTGAGATGAAGATCCGTACCATCGATACCACTCAATACATCAAGCGCTTGCGTGATCGTGATTTCGACATGGTTTCGTCGTCATTTTCCGCAAACCCTTATCCTAGCCCGAACTTAATGATCGTTTGGAACTCTAACTACATTGATTCTACTTACAATACTGCAGGTGTTATCGATCCAGTGGTTGACGCGTTAACAGAAGAAATTGCGCGTAACCAACAGCACCCTGAAAAGCTTCTTACACTAGGTCGTTCACTAGACCGAGTATTGCAGTGGAATTTCTACAACATCCCGCAATGGCACGTTGGCGAGTATCGCGTAGCAATGTGGGACAAGTTTGAGCGTCCAGATGTATTGCCTAAATACGATTTAGGTATCGATACATGGTGGATTTCAGAAGAGAAGGCGGCTTTGCTTCCTGAAAAACGTCGCTAGGAGTTAGTTAGCATGGCCGCGTATATATTTCGACGTTTATTGTTGGTGATCCCCACGCTGTGGGCGATCATCACCATCAACTTTTTCATCATCCAGATAGCGCCTGGAGGCCCGGTAGAGCAAGCTGTTGCTCAATTAGAAGGGCATAACTCTGGCATTATGGAGCGCTTTTCTGGTGGTGGACAAGAAGTTGATTTGAGCGAAAGTGACCAAGCATCTGCGAGTGGCTATAAAGGCTCACGCGGGCTTGATCCTGAAGTGGTTGAAGAGATCAAAAAGCAGTTTGGTTTTGATAAACCGATTCACGTTCGCTACTTCGATATGTTGAAAAACTACGCGACCTTTAACTTTGGTGAAAGCCTGTTTAAGGGTGGTAACGTGATTGATTTAATCATCGAGCGTTTACCTGTCTCCATTTCCTTAGGGTTGTGGAGTACGTTAATCATCTATGTGATTTCGATACCCTTAGGCATTATGAAGGCGATACATCACGGCTCTCGCTTTGATATTTGGTCGAGCGCGGTGGTGATTGTCGGCTACGCGGTGCCGGGCTTCTTGTTTGCGATTATTCTGATTATCTTGTTTGCAAGCGGTAACTACTTCAGTTGGTTCCCATTGCGAGGGCTTGTGTCGAGTAACTTCGACCAGCTCAACTGGTATCAGCAAATTGGCGACTACTTCTGGCACTTGGCGTTGCCCATTTTCGCCATGGTTATCGGTGGATTCGCCACGCTCAGCATGCTGACCAAAAACTCCTTCCTTGATGAAATCAATAAGCAATATGTAGTGACTGCGAGAGCGAAAGGCTTGGACGAGAGCAGTATTCTTTATAAGCACGTTTTCCGTAACGCCATGCTGATCATTATTGCGGGTTTCCCAAGCGCATTTATTAGTATTTTCTTCACGGGTTCTATGTTGATTGAAGTGATGTTTTCACTCGAAGGAATTGGTCTGCTTGGCTTTGAATCAACCATTCAACGTGACTATCCCGTGGTGTTCAGCTCTCTCTATATCATGACCTTGCTTGGCTTGGTGCTGAGCATTATCTCCGACCTGACGTATACCTGGGTTGATCCTCGAATTGATTTTGAAGCGCGTTAATGGCGAACGAATAACAAGGTATTGATAATAAATGTTTAACAACCCTTTAGCTGAAGCTCGTTGGTTACGTTTTAAAGCAAACAAGCGTGGTTTTATCTCCCTTTGGATATTTACCATCTTGTTTGGCTTGAGCCTGTTCGCTGAGATCATTGCCAATGATAAACCACTCTTGGTTTCTTATGATAATCAGTGGTTTGTGCCTGTTATCAATGAATATGCCGAGACGGAGTTTGGTGGTGAGTTTGAAACCGAGGCCGACTACAAAGACCCGTATGTTATCGAGCTCATTGAAGACAACGGTTACATCGTGTGGCCAATCATTCCGTTTAGCTACGACACAATAAACTTCGATATTTCAGGTGCAGTACCATCGGAGCCTGATTCGGTTAACTGGTTAGGGACAGATGACAAAGGGCGAGATGTGTTGGCGAGAATTATTTACGGCTTTCGTATCTCGGTACTCTTTGGTTTTGTTCTGACGATTGTTTCAAGTGTAATTGGTGTGGTCGTTGGTGCTACACAAGGTTATTACGGCGGTTGGGTTGACCTGTTTGGGCAACGTTTCATCGAGGTGTGGTCCGGAATGCCGACCTTGTTCTTGCTGATTATTTTGTCGAGTTTTATTGAGCCGAATTTCTGGTGGTTGCTCGGGATTATGGTGCTGTTTAGTTGGATGAGTTTAGTCGGCATCGTGCGAGCGGAATTTTTACGCTGCCGAAACTTCGATTATGTGCGAGCCGCGCAAGCCATGGGTGTTGATGACAAACGTATTATGCTTCGTCACATGTTACCTAACGCGATGGTTGCATCGTTAACCATGATGCCGTTTATTCTTTCAGGCTCGGTGACCACACTGACTTCGTTAGACTTCTTGGGCTTTGGTCTTCCTGCGGGTTCGCCTTCGTTAGGCGAGTTGTTGGCGCAAGGTAAAGCTAACTTACAAGCGCCTTGGCTTGGCATTTCTGCCTTCGTCGTGCTTTCACTGATGCTTACGTTACTGGTCTTCGTTGGTGAAGCGGTGCGTGATGCTTTCGACCCGCATCAACAGAAGTAAGGATAGGTTATGACTTCAAATACAACGCCTGCTTCTCCGGTTTTGACCATAGATAAACTGTCTGTCGGTTTCGGGCGAAAAAACTCGATAGAGCAAGTGACACAAGATGTCTCTTTAGAAATATACAAAGGTGAGACATTAGCGCTGGTGGGTGAGAGTGGTTCCGGAAAATCGGTCACGGCTAACTCGATTTTAAAGCTGTTACCAAAAGGCTCGTCTCATTACTTAAACGGTAAGATCAATTTCTCTGGCACCGATATTCTGAGTTGTTCTGAAAGACAGCTACGTGGGATTCGTGGTGGTCGTATTGGAATGATCTTCCAAGAGCCTATGGTTTCCCTAAATCCGCTTCATCGAATTGGAAAACAGCTTGTTGAAACCTTAGCAATTCATCGTGGTATGCGAACCAACAAAGCACAAGCCTTGGCGATAGAGTGGCTTTCAAAGGTTGGCATTCGCTATCCTGAGCAAAAGATTTCAGCCTATCCGCACGAGCTATCTGGTGGAGAACGCCAGCGCGTGATGATCGCGATGGCACTGATCAATGAACCAGAGCTGCTTATTGCTGATGAGCCGACAACGGCTTTGGATGTATCGGTGCAAGCGCAGATCCTCGACCTTCTAAAAGACCTGCAGCAAGAGCTGGGTATGGCAATGCTTTTCATTACTCATGACTTGAGTATCGTTCGTAAGATTGCCGACAGAGTTGCAGTAATGAAAGATGGTCGCTTGGTCGAAAGTAACGACTGTCATACCCTGTTTAACGCGCCTGCTCACCCTTACACTCAAAAACTTATTAACTCTGATCCGAAAGGTTTGCCCGTTCCTGTGTCACCCGAAAGCAAACCGCTACTCGATGTAAATCAACTTCGTGTTTGGTTCCCGATCACGGGCGGTTTATTCAAGCGCACCATTTCTCATGTTAAAGCTGTGACCGACATGGAGTTCACTTTGAAGAAAGGGCACTCAATCGGTTTGGTTGGCGAAAGTGGTTCTGGTAAATCGACGACCGGTATGGCGATACTTAAGCTGGTAGATAGTGAAGGGTCAATCACCTACTCGAGTGAACAGCTTCAAGGTTTAGATCGAAAACAGATGCTTCCGTTTAGAAGCCGTATGCAAGTAGTCTTTCAAGACCCGTTTTCTGCGCTAAACCCGAGAATGTCGGTCGCTCAGGTGATTGGCGAAGGTTTGTTAGTGCATCAACAATTGGATGAGCACGAACTCGACCAACGCATCTGTGACGTAATGAAAGAGGTTGACCTCGATCCTGAAACGCGTCACCGTTACCCAAATGAGTTTTCTGGCGGTCAAAGGCAGCGTATTGCGATTGCTCGTGCTTTGATTTTAAAGCCAGAGTTTATCCTGCTCGATGAACCAACATCGTCATTGGACAGAACCGTTCAAGCTCAAGTATTGGATTTGCTGAAGTCACTTCAAGAAAAGTATGGCCTGACCTATTTGTTTATCAGTCATGATCTGAATGTCGTGAAATCCTTGTGTCATTACACCATTGTCATGAAAGCTGGCGAGGTGATTGAGAAGGGTGACACTGAGACTTTGTTTGGTAATCCGCAACATGAATATACCAAGCAGCTTGTCAGCCTCTCCAATGTGGGTGGTGTGTAGCCAAGTCGGGCGTAACGAGAACAAATGGGCGCTGGATGAATTCAACATGGTCATTTTGTTGTTTTACGATTACACTGCGCCCAATATTTCAGAAGTACATATTTAGGTAGAGGTCACCATGGACCAAGAACATTACGAAGACGCTGACTACGAAGGCCAAGAGCTGGGCGAAGAAGGCGAAGAGATTGAAATTGAAGCAATTGGTATCGATGTTTCATCACAGCCAATCGAGCTCTACAAAGTGTTTAAAATAGCTAACCTAGTGAGTGGTGGCGGTGAAGCTAAACACATCATCTCTGAAGGCTACGTAGCAGTAAATGGTGAGCTTGAAACTCGAAAACGCCGCAAAATGTACGATGGCGATTTCTTTGAATTCAATCAAGAATACTATGTAGTGGTGTGTGACCAGCCAGTACAGGAAGAATCAGACAAGCCGAAAAAGAAAGATGCGCCTAAAAAAGACAGCAAGGCGAAGAAAGGTCAGTCTAAAAAGGATTCTAAGAAGAAGGAATCTAAGAAAAGCAAAGCAGAAATGCTAAGCGCAAAGGCTGAACCAAAGAAAGAGAAAAAAGAGAAGAAACCGAAAAAGAAAGCGGATACGCCAAAGCCAACACGTGATGACAAAAGCGGCCGTAATTCGATTGAGTTCTTTTAAACTACAGTTCTAAACGACTGCTCTAAACTGCTTTTCTAAAACGAATCTTTTAAAACTATTCGTTTGAACATCAAGCAACGTTAGACCTAGGTTTTACGTTACGCAGATATCAAAAGGCTCACTAGTTAGTGAGCCTTTTTTGTATTTGTTTGCTAGCACAGCTAACGGCAAATAACGCTTCTTCTCAGTGACGAGTGCGAGAAGATGTCAATTCTGATGCACGTAACTGAGCAACGGCTTTCGCTAGTTCTAGCTGAGCTTGTGCAAAGTTAATGTCTATGTTGCCCTTGTTGATGTTCTCTAGAGCGGCATATTTCGCTTCTTCTGCGCGAGCGCGGTCAATGTCTTTACCATGCAAGGCCGTGTCGGCTAATAACGTAACCACATCCGGCTGAACTTCCAGCATCCCACCAGAGACATACAGCACTTGGCCTTCTGATTTAGGGTCTGTAACAAACACGGTTACGCCCGGTTTGATCTTACTGAGAAGCGGGGAGTGACCGGGGCGGATCCCCAGTTCACCGTCAGCGCCAGAAACGGCTAGGGCATACGCTGGACCTGAAAACAGCGTACCTTCCGCACTTACAATATTAAGTTGAAATGTATTATCTGTAATTCCGATAGCCATGGTGCACCTGCCTCTTAGAGTGATTTTGCTTTGTTAAGCACTTCGTCGATAGAGCCACAGTACAAGAACGCTTGCTCTGGGATATCGTCATATTCACCGCTCAATAGACCTTTAAAGCCTCTTAGTGTTTCGCTTAGCGGTACAAAGACACCTTTCTGACCGGTAAACACTTCGGCTACGTGGTAAGGCTGCGTTAAGAAACGTTCAATCTTACGAGCGCGAGATACGGTCTGTTTGTCTTCAGTAGACAGCTCATCCATACCAAGAATCGCGATGATGTCTTTTAGCTCTTTGTAGCGTTGCAGCGTTGTTTGTACTTTTTGTGCAATGTCGTAGTGCTCTTGGCCTACGATCAGCGGATCTAACTGACGTGACGTTGAATCTAACGGGTCAATCGCAGGGTATAGACCCAGTGCCGCGATGTTACGAGACAGTACAACGGTCGCATCTAAGTGAGCAAAGGTTGTTGCTGGCGATGGGTCAGTCAAGTCATCCGCAGGTACGTATACTGCTTGGATAGACGTGATAGAGCCTTGTTTTGTTGACGTGATACGCTCTTGAAGTACGCCCATCTCTTCAGCCAGTGTTGGTTGGTAACCTACTGCTGAAGGCATACGACCTAGCAGAGCTGATACTTCTGTTCCCGCAAGCGTGTAACGGTAAATGTTATCAATGAACAACAGTACGTCACGACCTTCATCACGGAAGCGCTCAGCCATAGTTAGGCCTGTAAGTGCTACACGTAGACGGTTTCCCGGTGGCTCGTTCATTTGACCGTAAACCATGGCTACTTTGTCTAGTACACCTGCTTCTTTCATCTCGTAGTAGAAGTCGTTACCTTCACGAGTACGTTCACCTACACCGGTAAACACAGAAAGACCTGAGTGGGCTTTGGCGATGTTGTTGATAAGCTCCATCATGTTGACGGTTTTACCTACACCAGCACCACCGAACAGACCAATTTTACCACCCTTAGCGAATGGACAGATAAGGTCGATAACCTTAACGCCTGTTTCTAGAAGCTCAGTGCTGTTTGCTTGTTCTTCATAAGAAGGGGCTTCACGGTGAATCTCGTAGTTTTCTTTCTGACCGATTTCACCACACTCATCGATAGGTTGACCAAGCACGTTCATGATACGGCCTAGCGTTTCTTCGCCGACAGGAACCGTGATTGGAGAGCCTGTGTTTTCAACCGTTAGGCCACGACGTAAGCCATCTGACGTACCCATTGCAATACAACGAACGATATTGCTACCCAGTTGTTGTTGTACTTCCAATACTAACGAGCTTGCTTCGTCGCTAGTCACTTTCAATGCATCATAAACGCGTGGGCTGTTGCCGCCGCTGAACTCGACGTCAACCACCGCGCCGATTACTTTAACTATTTTTCCAACACTCATTCTTAAATCCTCAAATTCTGTTCTTGACCCAGTCTTTTCTAGCCCTAGACAGCTTGGGCACCTGAGACTATTTCACTCAGCTCTTGGGTAATGGCAGCCTGACGCGCCTTGTTGTAGACCAACTGCAAGTCATCAATGAGTTGGCCTGCGTTATCAGTCGCCGCTTTCATAGCGACCATTCGGGCTGCTTGCTCACAGGCAATGCTCTCAACAATGCCTTGATACACTTGCGATTCGATGTATCGATGTAACAGTTCTGAGAGTATGTCTTTGGGTGCTTGCTCATAGATGTAGTCCCAACGACGCGCTTTTTTAGGCTCACCACCTTCCTCAGAATCCGAAGGGTGGGGGAGCAACTGCAAGGTCGTTGGCGCTTGAACCATGGTGTTGACGAACTGGTTGTAAACGAGATACAAGCTATCGATTTTACCTTCGTCGTAATGCCCGAGCATGGCATTCACCGTACCTAAGATGTCTTCTAACTTAGGTGTATCGCCAAGACCTGACGTTTGTGCAATAACGTTGCCGCCGCGTTGGAAGAACGAGATAGCCTTAGATCCCACTAAGGTTGTTTCTACCTCGACTCCCTTGGTGCGCCATTGCTCCATTTCTTCTAACACTTTCTTGAACAAGTTTGAGTTCAAGCCACCACACAAGCCGCGATCGGACGAGATAATGATGTAAGCGACACGCTTAGGTTCACGCTGTTGCAGGTAAGGGTGCTGGTACTCCAGGGAACCCGATGCAACATGAGAGATAACTTTTCGCATGTTCTCGGCGTAGGGGCGAGTTAGCGTCATGTTGTCTTGAACCTTGCGCATCTTACTTGCTGCAACCATTTCCATTGCGCTAGTGATTTTCTGAGTGTTACTAACACTGGCTATCTTGGTGCGAATTTCTTTAGTACTTGCCATAATCTGCTCCTATTTGTTTTGATTTCCAGCTAACAAACCGGAGCACTTACCAAGCTTTCATCCCAACAAAACCTTCTAGGATCTCTTTAAGAGCACCGTCGATTTCGTCATTGTAATCGCCTGTCGCGTTGATTTTTTCGAACAACGCAGGGTTCTGACCTTTGGCATAAGCAATCAGCTCTTCTTCAAAACGGGCAATGTTGTTTAGCTCAACACCGACCAAGTAGCCTTTCTCTGCTGCGTAGATAACCGTTGCTTGCTCAGCGACTGACATTGGAGAGTATTGTTTTTGCTTCATTAATTCGGTAACACGCTCACCATGGTCTAGCTGTTTGCGCGTCATCTCATCTAAGTCAGAAGAGAATTGAGCAAAGGCCGCCAGCTCGCGATATTGAGCTAATGAAGTACGGATACCACCAGACAGTTTCTTGATGATCTTGCATTGCGCCGCACCACCCACACGAGATACCGAGATACCTGGGTCTACTGCAGGACGTAAGCCTGAGTTAAACAGTTGGGTTTGAAGGAAAACCTGACCATCAGTGATTGAGATTACGTTGGTTGGTACAAACGCTGATACATCACCCGCCTGAGTTTCAATAATAGGAAGCGCCGTTAATGAGCCTGTTTGGCCTTTCACTTCACCGTTAGTGAACTTCTCTACATACTCTGCATTCACTCGTGCTGCACGTTCTAGTAGGCGTGAGTGAAGGTAGAATACGTCGCCAGGGAAGGCTTCACGACCCGGTGGGCGTTTCAATAGCAATGAGATTTGACGGTAAGCAACGGCTTGTTTTGATAGGTCATCATAGATGATCAGCGCATCTTCACCGCGGTCACGGAAGTATTCACCCATGGTGCAACCCGCATAAGGGGCTAGGTATTGAAGCGCTGCAGACTCTGATGCTGATGCCACGACTACGATGGTGTTTTTTAGCGCATCGTGGTCTTCGAGTTTACGAACCACATTAGCGATAGTGGAGGCTTTTTGGCCAATCGCTACATACACACATTTGATGCCAGAATCTTTCTGATTGATGATCGCATCGATAGCTAACGCTGTTTTACCCGTCTGACGGTCACCAATGATAAGCTCACGTTGACCACGACCGATTGGCACCATGGTATCAACCGCTTTATAACCAGTTTGAATAGGTTGATCAACAGACTTACGTTCGATTACACCCGGTGCAATCACTTCTACAGGGTCGAGTCGGTCACAACTCACTGGGCCTTTGCCATCGATTGGCTCGCCTAATGTGTTGACTACACGACCAAGAAGTCCGTTACCTACAGGTACTTCTAAGATACGACCTGTACCTTTCACTTTCATACCTTCAGAGAGGTCAGTGTAGGGGCCCATAACCACCGCACCTACTGAGTGGGTATCGAGGTTAAGTGCGAGTGCGTATTTGCCACCTGGTAGCTCAATCATCTCGCCTTGCATAACATCAGCAAGGCCATTGATTGTGATGATGCCATCACGAACCGATACGATAGTGCCTTCATTGCGAGCCTCGGTGCTCACATTAAATTTCGAGATGCGTTCTTTGATTAGATCGCTGATTTCATTTGAATTTAATTGCATAATTGTTACCTATCTCGCGTGAAGTTGATGAGCCAATCGGTCAATTGATGTGTTTAAAGAACCATCGATAACGGTTTCACCCGCTTTGATGACCATTCCACCCACTAACGTGTCATCAATAACCTGCTTCATTTCAACCTGACGCTCTAATTTCTTCTCAAGTGCAGCTGTTAGTGACGTAACTTGATCTTGTGTCAGCATTTCTGAACTGGTGACAGTGACAGGCACTACACGTTCATGTTCGTCCTTTAGCTCGCAGTACAATTCAAACAGGTCTCTTACAACAGAAAGGCGGCCGTTCTCGGCCAAGACTCGAATAAGATTAATGACGTGGTCATCAACGAGTCCTTGGCAAATATGAATGATGAGGTTTGCCAGCTCTTCTGTTTGGTGTGTAGAAGCACCTTCTGCTGAAGAAATCTGACTAGCGATCGTTTCTTCTTCCGCGACAGCCACAAGAATGGACAGCATTGAGTGCCACTCTTGTAACTGGTTTTCACCTAAAGCAAATTCAAACGATGCTTTGGCGTAGGGATGAGCAATATTGGTGTAATCTGACATATTGCCTCTCCTTAGAGTTCGCTAATCATTTGGTCAACTAGCGCTCGGTTCGTTGCGGAATCTAGGTTTTTGCTAATCAGTTTCTGTGCACTTTGAATTACTGCGTCTGCCATATCTGCCTGAAGTTCACGGCGTATCTTTTGGCGTTCGCCTTCTAGCTCAGCTCTACCTTGTTCTAAGATGCGTGCCTTTTCTTGCTCGGCTTCTTGTTGCGCTAAGCTGATGATTTCATTGCGGCGTTTTCGGCCCTGTTCAACCAGTTCAGTCACATCTTTTCTTGCATCTTCGATGAGTTGCGCGCCATTTGATTTTGCTAGTTCTAGCTCTTTCGCAGCGTTCTCTGAGTGGCGTAAACCATCAGCGATTTCTTTTTGGCGCTCGTCTAACATCGCGGTGAGAGGGGGCCATACATATTTCATGCAGAGCCAAACAAAAATCACGAATGAGATTGCTTGTCCAAACATGCTTGCATTTAAGTTCATACCTTCCTCACTAAATCTTGATTATGTATAAATCGATCTTTCAAAGCGGTTTGATTAAGCCACGGCGAAGATGATGTATAGACCGATACCAACACCGATCATCGGTACTGCATCCACAAGACCCATCATGATGAAGAATTGAGTACGAAGCATTGGAGTAAGGTCTGGTTGACGCGCAACACCTTCAAGGTATTTACCTGCTAAGTTACCAATACCAGATGCGGCACCTGCTGCACCTAAACCGATCAGTAATGCACCTGCTACATATAAAACTGCGCTTACGATATCCATTTGTATCTCCGATAAATAATTTTTTAGTTAAATTTTTTAGTTATTAATTAGTGGTGTTCTTCTGTTGCCATACCTAAATAAACAACGGTCAGTACCATAAATATAAATGCTTGCAAGAATACGATTAATATGTGGAATAGTGCCCAAGGAACACTCAGTGCCCATTGCATCCACCATGGCATTAATGCGATCAGAATAAATATCATCTCACCTGCATACATGTTTCCAAATAATCGTAAGCCTAGTGATATAGGTTTTGAAATTAATGTTATTAATTCAAGAACTAAGTTAACAGGGTATAAAAGAGGGTTATCAAATGGCTGCGTAGTAAGCTCTTTGATAAAGCCTTTCAATCCTTTATTTTTAAATGTATAAGTCAACAGTAAGATAAATACACCGAGTGCCATCGACATTGGAATATTTACGTCCGCCGTTGGTAGATCTCTAAAGTGTTCTAGACCCATTGCACGACTTAATGCTGGTATGAAATCTATTGGTAATAAATCGACCGCGTTCATTAACAACACCCAAACAAAAGTGGTTAATGCCAGTGGCCCTATTAATTTATCCTCCGCTTGAAAAATCTCTTTTACTAGGTTGTTTACAAAATCAAATATCAGTTCGATAAAACATTGAAATCGACCTGGAACACCGCTGGTGCCCTTAGTCACTACGTATCGAAAAGCTCCAATAAACAGTAAACCCGTAATCCAAGATACCAACATCGAGTCGATGTTGAACGCCCAGAAACCATCACCTGTAGTTAAGAAGGTTAAGTGATGCTCTATGTATTCGTGAGCGGTAGTGACTTGATCCATACTACACGTACTCCGATCTTGTAGAGGCAGTAATAAATGGTGTTAAGAAGTACCCAACCATAGTGAGAATATATGCGTACAATATTACTGGGTTATCCAATTTGAAAAACTGGAACGCCAAGATAAACATTAAGAACGTATAAGTTATTTTCACGACACGACTCATTTGCATTAAGTCACGTAAACTATAATTAGGATTCTTGCGCACCTTTAGGCTTGCATATATAAAACCAAACAGCGGAGGTAGCATCGCAATTCCGATACCCAAAGCCGACGATTCCATATCTACTTTATTACCAAAAAACACTTCATATAAAACTACACCGACGGCTAATACTACTTGGCAGAGAACAACTCTTTTAGCAGCAACAAGAATGTCACCACTTATCCCATTAAGCCTCATAATAAAACCTTATATTTAACAGTGTAAGCTCATATAAAACACAGTTTGAATATGTCTTGCTACTCGCATTTACTTGTTAATAAAACTTTGCTTGTTAACAAAGAGATAATCTTGCTGGTCTTATATCTCCTGACGAAATAGAACGATATAAACTAGTTCGCTCTCGTTTCGACAAAATATAAACTACGCCTAAAATTATGTGATCAAAACGACAAATATTGATATCAATAATTCCATTTTTGAAATGAATGTTTTTCATTTATGAAAGTAATAGTTCTATCACTTTATTCATGAATATTTAAGATGCTTTATCCTTGTGAAAAAGAGGGTCTTTTTAGAAGGGAGTAGCGAGCTAAATTTTCAACTTATGATCTTATCAATTAAGACTATTCAAACACTTAGGTTCATTTACAAGCTGAGTTGTGAAGTGTGATTTTGGTAGGGGTTAAGCTTGTTTGAGGCAATGATGGAAGATCTGGTTTTTCTGGTAAATTAAACGTACGTCGCTCCTTATCAATAAGCGAATATTTTTTATATTGTCGTCAGCTTGTCACTATTTGCGTGCGCGAGAGTGAAAATTCAGCGCCTAAATGTTGATGATATAGGAGTGAAATGGGGGACTGGGTGTGCGAGAAGCATGGTGCGGAGAAGAAACACCGAGTTTTGAGGAAGTAAATGGCAGCAGAGCGCTGCCTAATTTACTTAATCTAGGCTCTCTTATGACTCTTCATAACTGAGGTATTGAATACATAAGTCATGGAAAGCCTGTGCTTGTGGCGAGATCGTACGATCAGACAGTCTGAAAATGCCGATTTGTCGTTGCAAGGGTGGGTCAATTAGCGGAATCCACACCAAGCGGGTTTCATTGGTTGGGAAAGCCAGCTTAGGTAGCGTGGTCACGCCTATCCCGAGCTCTAACACCGAAAACAGCGAGGTAATGTTCTCGACAGAGTACAGGGCTTGTTCGCTGAGCATGCGCGCAGGTGTTGGGTCCAGTAGGGTGCAAGTCCCGTTACGAATGAAGGGCTGCTTTAACAAGGTTTGCCATTCGATTCCTTCCTGTTGAGAGGCGATAGGGTTATCTTTGAGGCACACCACACCGATAGGATCAGAAAGCAAAGGCGTGAAGTCGATGCTCTCTTCTTCTAAATGGGAGCTATTACCGAGGGCAACATCCACCTCGCCAGAGAGTAATCTTGCTTCTACCCCTGCCGCATTATCATCAATCAAACTCACTTCTACATTCGGGTACTGCTCACAAAATGCCCCTAAAACACTAGGGATGAGTTTTGCGGCCACAGAAGGCACGCTCGCTATTCGAACTCTTCCTTGTTGTCCTGCTGCCGCTGCGCGTAAGTCATTGTCTAATGCTTTGTAAACGTTCAGAAATTGAATGATCTTGGGCAAACATATTTCTCCAAAAGGCGTCAGTGTCGATTTGTTGCCTGTTTCAAACAGAGGTTGGCCGAGTATTTTTTCCAACTCTTTTATCGAAGTCGAAAGTGCCGCTTGCGATCGATTTGCACGGTGAGATGCCGCTCTAAATCCACCTTCTTCGACCACCAAAACGAAATGTTTTAACTGTTGTAGCTTAATACTCATGACTCCGATCCTTCTCTAGCCCTTGCTATACCTTACTTTTCGCAAGGTGATAGATTTTATTTATCAAATGCACAAAATTTACCGTTAGATTTATCAGGCGTCAAGGTGCAGTATTTAACCATCTTGAAACATAGTTGTTACAAAGTTGGATGAAATCGTGAACGCACAAACTAAAAAACACCCAGTAAAAACCTCTCTTTTTGCTTCAAAAGCACCACTAGAGTGGGCAATCGTTAATAACGGCACTCTATACACCGCGCAGATTCCAATTGATGAAACGGGCGCAGTAGTAGAAGGCGGTATCGAAGCGCAAACGCGTCAGACTTTTAACAACCTTGTTCATACGTTGGAGTGTGCAGGCGAATCTATGGATTCAGTGCTGCAAGTTCTAATTTACGTGACAGACCGTGAATATCTAAAAACGGTAAACAGCGTATATGGAGAATACTTCAACGCACCTTATCCAAATCGTGCAGCAGTCGTTGTTGCAGGGCTAGCTAGAGAAGAGATGTTGGTTGAGTTCGTGGTTTATGCATCGGCGTCTCAACCTGAATAAATGGACTGTGAACTGAGGCAATTTGCCAATCAAAGCTGTTTGTCTACGCAGATCTTTACTGATACAAGCGAATAGTTTTACGTTTAGATACAAAATTAATACTTATTCTCTATATAAATTAACGATTTATTAATTAATCCGATGGTTGCCAGACTCAACCGCAACCTAACGTTACAAGGACAGAATGATGACTCACTTACAGAATGTTCAAGCAGAAAACGCACTTTACATTGGCGGCGAATGGCAAGCGGGTGTAAGCACCGTAGCGAACATTAACCCATCAGATATTTCTGAAAATATTGGCAACTTTGCACAAGCAAGTGCTGAACAAGTTCAACAAGCGATTTCAGCGGCGAAACACGCTCAACCAGAGTGGGAAAAAACGCCGATTGAACGCAAGCAAACGGTGCTTCAAGCGATTGGTGATGAGCTGATTGCCCGTTGTGATGAGCTGGGCACTTTGCTATCTCGTGAAGAAGGTAAGCCTTTTGCTGAAGGTCGCGGTGAGATTTACCGTGCAGGTCAGTTCTTCCAATACTTTGCGGCTGAAGTGCTTCGCCAAATTGGTGACAACGCAGATTCTGTACGCCCGGGTGTTTCTGTTGAAGTGACTCGCGAAGCGGTGGGCGTTATCGGCATTATCTCTCCTTGGAACTTCCCGACAGCAACAGCAGCTTGGAAAATTGCTCCAGCATTGGCTTTCGGTAACAGCGTTATTTGGAAACCAGCAAACCTAACACCAGCAAGTGCGGTCGCGCTTACAGAGATCATCCACCGCCAAGGTATCCCTGCAGGTACGTTTAACCTTGTACTGGGTAGCGGTTCAACAGTAGGTGATGCACTGATCAACTCTAAAGAAGTGAACGGTGTGAGCTTTACCGGTTCTGTTGATACGGGTCGTAAAGTGGCAGCGGCTACAGCGCCAAACTTCGTTCGATGCCAACTAGAAATGGGCAGTAAAAACGCACTTGTTATTGCTGACGATGCTGATATCCAAACTGCGGTTGATGCAACGATTGCAGGTTCTTTCTCTGGCGCAGGCCAAAAATGTACCGCGTCTTCTCGCCTTGTGGTTATGGATGGCATTCACGACCAATACGTTGAAGCACTGATCAAGCGTATGAGCGAGCTTAAAGTGGGTCACGCACTAGAAGACGGCGTGTTCATGGGCCCTGTTGTTGACGGCAACCAACTTGAAGCAAACCTAGGTTGGGTTGAGAAAGCACGTCAAAGCGGCGGTGAGCTGGCATTTGGTGGCGAACGCTTGAGTATGAAGCACGAAGGTTTCTACATGTCTCCAACGCTGTTCTTGAACACTAAGAACGATTGGGAAGTGAACCAAGAAGAAGTGTTCGCACCAATGGCAAGTGTGATTCGTGTCGCTGACCTAGAAGAAGCGATTGCGACAACCAACGACACTCGCTTCGGTCTAACAGGCGGCATCATTACTCAGAGCCTACGTACTAGCGCAATGTTCAAGCAACAAGCGCAGACCGGTTGTGTGATGGTCAACCTACCAACAGCAGGCACGGATTACCACGTACCGTTTGGTGGTCGTAAAGAGTCTAGCTTCGGTCCTCGTGAGCAAGGTCAATACGCGAAAGAGTTCTACACAGTGGTTAAGACGGCTTACCAACGTCCTTACTAATCCACTTTCTAAATAAGAATTGGATAGCTGAATTAACTTCCTAGCTATCCAGCTATCGAATTGGCCTGATTCACAGAGTCAGGCCAACATTCAAACCAAAGCAGCAAACGAGCTTAGACAAGTGATTTAACCCATTTTTGAAAACATGTTATTTGAGCGTGTTTTCAAAACCGAGCTAGAACACTGAGCTTTCAATAGGAGTGGTTATGTACCAGCAACGGATTGTTATAGATGGATTGCAATACTGCAATTGGAACAGAGAATATTTCCAAACACTAAAGGCGAGCGGCATTACAGCAGTTCACGCTACCGCGGTTTACCACGAGACGGCTCGTGAAACCTTATCTCGCTTTGCAGAATGGAATTTAAGATTCGAGCAGAACGCAGACCTTATCATGCCGATTCACTCAATGGCTGATGTCGAGACTGCAAAAGCGACTGGCAAAGTCGGCATTTTCCTTGGTGCTCAAAACTGTTCTCCAATCGACGATGAGATCGGTCTTATCGAAGTGATGCGTAAGCAAGGTCTTTTGATCATGCAACTGACGTACAACAACCAGAGCTTATTGGCGACGGGTTGCTACGAGAAGAACGACACAGGTATTACTCGCTTTGGTAAACAAGCCATCGAAGAGATGAACCGAGTGGGCATGATCATAGATATGTCTCACAGTGGCGAGCGCTCAACACTTGAAGCTATCGACTTGTCTTCTCGTCCTATTTGTATCAGCCATGCGAACCCGACGTTTGCTCATGATGCACTACGAAATAAATCAAACGATGTAATTAAAGCTCTAACCGCACGCGGCGGCTTAATCGGATTCAGCTTGTACCCATTCCACCTACCAAACGGCAGCCAATGTACCTTGGAAGATTTCTGCCAGATGGTTGCGACTACGGCTGACATGGTCGGCGTAGAGCACCTCGGTATTGGCAGTGACCTATGCTTAAACCAACCTCAAGCCGTTCTTGAATGGATGAGAAATGGTCGTTGGTCTAAAGCAATGGACTACGGCGAAGGCTCTGCGAACAACTCAGGTTGGCCAGATGCGTTGCCTTGGTTCTGTGGTAGTGCGGGTATGGAAAACATATATAACGGATTGATGCGTCATGGTTTCAGCGAGTCTGAAGCTGGGCAAGTCTTGGGAGAAAACTGGTTTAACTTCTTGAAAGATGGCCTAGAGCCTCAAACCAAGGGTTAACGGTTTCTCGCGAGCCATCATCGAATTAGCAGCCTTCTAACAAACGTTCAATAAGCAAGTGCTGCTTAAACCAATTTCACTATTCAAAAGGAACAACGGTCTATTTCGCAACGCGGTAACCCAAACATGGATTAGCCTGCCCAACACAAAAAACAATAGGGCAGGTGTTAAATACACCCTTGTAGTCATCATTCAAATGACAGCTGCAAAGAAACCTCTGGAGTCAGAGTATGTCTGATTTAACCAATAGCGTGAAATCTTCAAGCTTAAATGCGGGTCAAGCACACACAACAATTAATGCAAAAAGCAACACAAACGAGTCTGAGTCTACGTCAGACAAATTAGGCCTATCCAACCCAGCACTTTGGTACAGCGGCGGTTTTATCGCTCTGTTCGTGGCACTTGCTCTATTTGATGGCGAGCTGTTATCAAGCCTAGTAAATACGGGCTTTGCATGGTCTGTAAAAGTATTCGGTCCTTACTGGCAAATGCTTCTTCTTCTGACTTTTCTTATTGGTCTTGGCCTGGCGGCAGGGCGAACAGGCAAGGTTATCCTAGGCGGCATCGCTAAACCTGAAATGGACGGCTTCCGTTGGATGGCGATCATCTTCTGTACGCTACTGGCAGGTGGCGGTGTATTTTGGGCAGCAGCAGAGCCTATCGCTCACTACGTTAGCCCACCACCATTGTACGGCGCACAAGAAAACGCACAGCAAGGCGCGGTGAATGCTTTATCGCAATCCTTCATGCACTGGGGTTTTCTAGCATGGGCCATTGTCGGTAGCTTAACGTCTATTGTGGTGATGCACCTTCACTACGACAAAGGCTTACCGCTTAAACCTCGTATTTTGCTTTACCCAGTTTTAGGCGAGCGAGCATTGAAAGGTCACACCGGCGCATTGATTGATGCATGTTGTATTGTCGCAGTAGCGGCGGGCACCATTGGTCCTATCGGCTTCTTAGGCTTGCAAGTGAGCTACGCACTGAACGCACTGTTTGATATTCCTGATGGCTTCACGACGCAGCTTATCATCATCCTGTTCGCTATCGTTCTATACACATTGTCGGCATTAAGTGGTCTTAACCGCGGAATGCAAATGCTAAGCCGTTACAACGTAATTTTAGCAATGTCATTGATGGTCTACATTCTGATCTTCGGCCCAACAAACTTCATTTTCAATGGCTACATCCAAGGTGTAGGCAGCATGATAGACAACTTCATCCCAATGGCAACATACCGTGGTGACGAAGGTTGGTTGAGCTGGTGGACAGTATTCTTCTGGGGTTGGTTCTTAGGTTACGGCCCAATGATGGCTATCTTCATCGCTCGTATTTCACGCGGTCGTAGTATTCGCCAATTGGTATCAACCATTAGCCTTATCGCACCGTTTGTAACTTGTTTCTGGTTCACAATTGTTGGCGGCTCTGGCCTTGCGTTTGAGATTGCAGATCCGGGCAGCGTAAGTAAGGCGTTCGAAGGCTTTAACTTACCAGGTGCGCTACTGGCGGTAACTCAGCAGCTACCAATGCCAATGCTTATCTCAATTCTGTTCTTGATCTTGACAACGATCTTCATCGTAACGACAGGTGACTCAATGACTTACACCATCAGTGTGGTGATCAGTGGTGAGACAGAGCCTAACGCAATTATTCGTACCTTCTGGGGTGTGATGATGGGGGTAACAGCGTTAATTCTGATTTCCCTAGGCTCTGGCGGTATTTCAGCGCTGCAATCCTTCATTGTTATCACCGCGGTACCGGTGTCCTTAATCTTGCTGCCATCACTTTGGAATGCGCCTCAAATCGCAATCAAGATGGCGAAAGATCAAGGCTTATAAAACATCAATGCCGGCATAAAGAAGAAAATGTAGAGATAAAGCTCTCTAAAAACTGAAGATAAACAAGGTGTGAGCCTTTGAAAGAAGGCTGATACAAGATTCCGGAAGGAAGATAAAAACCGTACTGGTGAAGATACACCGGGCGGCACGTATTTAGGTCAATCGATCTAGTCAGGACAAATAGTAAGTGGCGAGTTCGCTTGCCTCGATAATATCAATAACGATTAAAAACGTGAAAGCTAACCAACATACTGTCGCTATATATGCTTCAAAAGACAGCAACGATCGGTTCTGAATGGCTAGCAAAATCCTATAACTATTAAGGTGGTGAGCAAAATGGATGCACATCGTTCTACCTACACTGAATCAGCACTACGTGACGCAACGGTCGTCATGGCACCGGAAAGACTGGGTGCTATGCACCAAACACGCATCAGCTTCGTAAGAACTCTGATTCGTAAAATGGCGCAACAGCAATGGAAAGTGACTAAGCATGAGTGGCAACTAGACGCTCGAGGTTTTGGTCATGTTATCTATAAGCTAGAGACGCCAAATCATGTTTATCATTTGGTTGTTTTCTGCGATGAGATTGCAGACGACGAACGAAATGACCGTGTAATTGCTGAAAAGTGGGACGTAACGTTTGCTCTGGTTCTTGGTGATGTTGATGTCACCCTACTTGAGAGACTTCGTGCGAATGTACCGCTACAAGAAGCAGGCCGTAACCCTAACAATGTGCTTGTTTTAGCGCGTGCCAACAAAAGTGTACGAGTGTTTGAACATATTGTTAGTCACTTGGCTAAAGGTGTTCAACCAACACCAAAAGAGCTAGCGGAAGTTGGCTACATCCTACGAACCACAGCGGTTTATGGTAATGGTAAGTTTGGTATTGCTGACTTTAAAATCTTGGAAAAGAATCCAGATTTTAATCAATCGTTCAGTGCTCAAATGTGTGCTGTTTATATGCTGCGTGAGTTCAGCCTAGATTGGGTTCATTACCTAGCGGAGCAACAAGGCGGTGAACAAGCGATTACCTTGCACAGAGGCTTACAACGCTACCTAGGTGTGGGTAATGCCACAGGTTTAGGTATGGCGCCATATCTGATTAACCACCCAAGTATTGTCGATCAATGGATGACAACCCGTGAGCATGCATTAGCTGACGTGTTAGCTAATCACACGGATACGGCATTGATTGAGCCCCTACGTACATTAGTTAAAAAAGCGATTTGTCATTTAGAACAAGTTGTTACCATCAATGAAAATCAGCAAGAGTTGAACAAAACCGCTGTTGATGAGTTGAAACACGCAGAACAGTCACTAGAAGCTTCTGTAAACCATTGCGATACATGGGCGCAGTTAGTTGAACAATCTAAGCACATGAGTATGGAAGCCCAAGAAATCCTTATCTCATGCTTGATGGAATTGTACCCAGAATTAGTGGACGCCCATCAAGAGCATATGAATTGTAGCGAAACACTCTCGCTTCCTAGTGGCAAAAAGATCCAAGACCTTTTGGTTGTGTTAGAAGAAAAGTACCGTTGGGCAATCACCACCGACTTTACGAAAGCAGATAACAACTACTGGTTCTGGTATCGCTCTCAGGACAAAGAAGAGCCAAGGCTCGGTGTTCGAGGAGAAGAAATTGGTGAAGAGCGTGAGCTGCCATTAGATATTGGTCGTCAAGCTTACCGTCTGTACCATGCTTTATTGCAATTCGCGCCAGAGCTTTCATTGGCTGAATTCCTTGTTAAACAACCGCAACATCGTGCGATAGCACGTCGTGTGTGGACGTTAGGTAACAAAGCGATGGGCGACATTCAAATGAACGTGCTGCACCAAGACTCGCCACCAATGCATTTGCTGCGTTGTAAGCTAGCGATGTTTGGAGCGACTAAGTTTGATCCTCGCTCAGATCGTTGGGTTCGCGTGACCTTCTTCCAAGGCGCACCGCTGCTTGACGAAATTCATCAAGACGAGTGGGTGTTCCCAGTCTTACCAAGTGAAGCGGAGCTTGCTGGCTCTCATAACGTTCCTACACATATCAATGCTCAACATGGAGGTAAATCGCTATGATCGTTTCTCACAATGAATTGGTCGCGGCCGTTAATAAAGCCTTTCTGGGTATGCGTCGTACATGTGGTGAAGCCGATGTGATAGCGAACATGGTGGCAGATTTACAAATGGTTGGCTTGGATGGTGTTCGTCATTTTAACAATGCGAGCAACTTTATGGGGCTAGAAGACGATTGCCCTGTAGACATCCAAGTGACAAGCGACAACACAGTTGAAGTGGACCTGCACAAGGCGAGCTTAGCGTGTCATCTTCCTGTGGTGATGGATTACGCCATTGAAAAAATGGTCGGTAAAAAGACGCTGAAAATCGAGCTAAACAACTGCCATAACCGTTGGTTAGCGTACAGTGAGCTTGTAAAACTGGCAGCGAAAGGCATCGCATGTACCGCACGTTGGGATAATGGCTCAAATCCTAAGAGCACCTTGTATGTGCTTAACCGTGGTTGCGTTGCACCAGAACTGTTTTTATCAGATTTGCCTCTGGCATCGGACGATCATATCCACAATATGACCATCGAGCTTTCCGTCCAGGATTTCGATATCGAACGTTTGTCAGATGGCTACCAAACACACATTGAATCGGAAGCGCTTTTTAAAACTCAAGAGAAGGCGTGGAACGAGGGCATTGAAGTTGACGATGGAGAGTGGGGCGCGTTGAAAGAAACGGCGACGGCTATCCTTGTTGAAAACAGCCAACGTTCAATTCAAGGTGCAGGTGAGCTCGAGGCTTCTTAGCTTTGTTTTATAGAGCTATAAGTTACAGAAGCTCAGTTTATAGATCTTTGGCTTATAGAAACTAAACCTATAAAGCCTGAGCTTGTTCAACCTAAAAACCTCATTTACAACAGATAAAACCAAAGAGCTTAACGTATCCTCACCTCGTTAAGCTCTTTTTATTTGTGTCCCACTTTTGTTCTTCTTCTCAATAGATCACATCTTAAATTCTCTGTTTTGACACAAGTTGTTACGCGTATAAAGCTAATTTGGCGATTTAATGAAGTACCTTCACATTCAGGTTCAACAAACGGTTTCATTTACAAGCTAGTATGCGTATCTTGCTAACTACGGTGCCAAAGGGTGCCATTTTTATTCGTACCAATGACTTTAGAATCAGATAAAAAGGAATGAAGCGTGCAAGCTAACTTTATTGATGGAACCACCCTGTACCGTCAGCACTCTTTCGAGTTGCCACTTGATTATCAAGCCAAAGATGGACAACAGATCCAAGTCTTCGCACGTGAGCTGGTTGATCTCGCTAAAGATGAGCAAGAGCTGCCGTGGTTGATCTACTTTCAAGGCGGCCCAGGTTTTCCTTCTCCACGGGTGAGTGGTCAATCGGGTTGGCTAAAGCGTGCATTACAAAACTACCGTGTTCTGCTTCTAGACCAACGTGGTACTGGCAACAGCACGGTTATCAGCCATGAAACTTTGGCGCATTTGTCTCCAGAACAACAAGTCGAATACTTAACGCATTTCAGAGCGGATAACATCGTTCGTGACGCTGAAGCGATTCGTGAACAGTTTGGTATTAAGCAATGGTCGACGATTGGTCAAAGCTTTGGTGGCTTCTGTACACTGAGCTATTTGTCACTGTTCCCACAGAGCTTGCAGCGTTGTTATGTGACGGGCGGCATTCCTTCTATTGAACGAGAAGCTGACGATGTTTATCGTGCGACTTACAAGCGTGTAGAAGACAAAAACAGAGCTTTCTTTGCTCAGTTCCCACAAGCACAAGCTATGTGTCGCGAGATCTCTGATTACCTGCTCAACAACGATGTGAGACTGCCAAACGGTCAGGTGTTCACAGTTGAACAGTTCCAGCTAATAGGTATTAATCTTGGTGGCGGCGAAGCAAACCTTCCAATGTATTTCACACTGGAGAGTGCGTTTGTTGAAGTGAACGGTAACAGACAGCTGAGCTACAGCTTCCTAAATCAAATGCAGCAAGAGCAGGGTTACTTAACTAACCCAATTTACGCAATCTTGCATGAATCGATTTACTGTCAAGGTACAGCGTCTAACTGGTCTGCACATCGTGTTCGTGAGCAGTACCCACACTTCAACTACCAATCGGGCAGTGAGTTCTGGTTTACTGGTGAAATGGTGTACCCATGGATGTTCGACCAACTTGAAACGCTGAAGCCACTGCGTGAAGCCGCGAACATGTTGGCTGAAAAGTCGGACTGGGGCACTTTGTACAACGCAGAGCAGTTGAGCAAGAATACAGTGCCAATGGCGTGTGCCGTTTACGCCGATGACATGTACGTTGAGTTGGATTACAGCCGTGAAACATTGGCGAACATTCCTAACTCGAAAGCGTGGATCACCAATGAATATGAACACAATGGCTTGCGAGTAGACGGCGAAAGGATTGTCGATAAATTGATGACGATGGTTGAAGCGTTAGAAAATCTGCCAAAGTAATCAAGCTATTTGCACTAGAAACAAGATGCGTTAGAAGCTTTCTACTTTAGAAACTATCTACGTTAGAAATACGATACGCCAGAAACAAGAAAGCGCTGCACCCATGCAGCGTTTTTTTATGTCATCGAACTATTCGATTTAAGGAACTAGGAGGGGTAGCCCTTGAAGCCATTAAGGTTGGATGACGATATCTTGATTTTCAGTGGTCGATAAGCTGGCGCGGTTCTGTTCGATAAGCTGAGCCGCATAAGAGGGAGTTACAGCTTGAATTTCGCCTTTTGAACGAATCGTTAATGCTTCCCACGCATGATCACGGTATTTGCCTGTTTGTGTATATTCAATAAGTACTCTCATGATTCTTCCATCCGATGTGTGGTTAACGTGCTACTAACATTAGCGCCATTATTGTGGTTACACACCTGTTAAAAATGGAACATAAGATTAACCAAATGAGAATGCGTGTAACTTGAAAAACAGACCTAACTGCACTTATCTTCTTAACCGCGTTTATCGCAACTAACCGTATTTATCGCAACTAACAGCATTTATCGTAACCAACCTTACTTATCGTAAATAGCGTCCATAAAAAAACGCTGCACAATGGCAGCGTTAAAGTTGAGATAGGTTAAAGGTTGCTTAGCTGTTTTCTAAGCCAACAATCTTGCGTGCAGACATCACTGCACTATCCAAATCGGTCAATCTACCAGCACTTGCTGGACCAAGAACTGATGAATACAAAGCCAACTGCTTCTCAAATGATAAATCTAATTGGTTATATAGATTTTGGCGGATTTGAGCGTGTTGCTGTGGCTTTGCGCTCGATAGGCCTTCCAACGTATCGTAGATGAGTGTAGTTGTATCCATAACTGTCCTTAGTACATCTTTAGAAAATTTTGCATATTATGCACTTGGTGTCATCTTTGTTCTGCGAGATTGATCGCATTATGTGCAGCTCTGCTTAATTGTGTAATCAGTTAGTTACAATTGTGTTGTATGGCAAAGTATCGAAAACTTGGGTTTGGGCAAAAGAAAAGGAGACACAGTGGTCTCCTTTTGGCTTGTTAGCAAAGATAAAAGTTACGTGCTGTTCGCTGTTTATTGAGCCAATCGGCTACGCACAGCTACAGCGCCTATCGTATGTTAATGTTCTTATCTCGATTTTCGTACATTTCAGGTGTGGTGTGTAATCCACCTGCATAGCCTGCTGCTTCAAGTGTTTCTCTTACCTCTCGAACATGCTCAGCCGTGACCGGTTCATTTCTGTCGCCAAGGTTTAAACGCACAAACGTGATTAACTCAGCTAAGCGTTGATCCGACAGTACATCCTCAAAACTTGCCATTGGCATGAAATTTCTGTCTTTGTCGAGATAGGTGGGTTGCAAGCCGCGCACCGTTACCGCAATGGTATTGAATGGGTCGCTGTGCATGATAATACCGTTGTTCAACAGAGTAGGGGCGATTGGATCGCGACCTTTACCATCGTCACCATGACAGGCCCCACAGGTTTGACGATACGTGGTGTAGATTTCACTGGCATACGCAGCTTCATCAAACCCTTTAGGCTGTAACTGAACGGCATCACTGGCAATGGTGTTGTTGATGTCCCCACTGAGTAGGTAATAGGACATAGACTCAATATCTTCACGCGTCATCAAGCTTAGGCTGTTTTTCACTACATCAGCCATACCCGCAAAAGCAGTCCCTTTGTCTGAGTGACCTGTGTGTAAGAAATCGGTCAGTGTCGCTTCATCCCAACCATCAACATACAGTTCGTTGGCCGTGATATCGGGTGCATTCCAACCGTCAATCAAGTTACCTTGGAAAATACGTTCTGGTATCAGCGCTTGGGCAATGTTTCGTGGCGTATGGCACTCCGAACAGTGACCAAGTCCTGCGACCCAATATTTCCCTTGTTGCCATTTATCGACATCCTCAATTTCTCCTTTGAGCTCTTCTGGTACTTCATAATCAATAGGGTCTGTATCCATAAATACGATGTTCCAGCCAAGCAAACCTAAGCGAATATTGGATGGAAACATCATGCTGTTGTCATCATTGCGTCGTGGCACGGCGGTGATTGACTGCATGTATTCCCACAAATCGACCATGTCTTGGTCGGTGAGGTATTGATAAGAGGTGTAAGGCATTGCAGGGTACAGGTAACCATTCTTACCTTTACCTGCAACTAACGCGGCTCGGAAGTCATCAAAGTCATAAGTCCCAATACCTTCTGTTGTGTGGGGCGTAATATTGGTTGAATAGACGGTGCCAAAAGGTGTCACGAAAGGAAGCCCGCCAGCAAAGGGTTCGCCACCTTCTGCACTATGACACGCGACACAGTCACCGGCATAGGCGAGATATTCTCCACGTTCAACAGACTGAGCTTCTAGGTTCGCGAGTCGTTGTTGCTGCGCTGAGCCCGCATGTCTAATGTAAGCACCCAGTGCGAGTATCTCGTTTTCCGAAAGCTGTTTATCAAACGCAGGCATCAGGTTGTTCAAGCCTTTGTTGATAGTGTGCTGAATCTCTTCAATACTGCCGCCATGCAACCAAATATCATCGGAAAGATCAGGGACGCCGATCGCCGGATTCGCGATAGAACCATCGGCGTGACAAGACGAACAGTATTTTGCAAACAGCTCTTTGCCGACTTTGACTTTCACCTCTGGAACATCAGTATGGCGTTGGTTGAGTGAAGCTAAGTAGTAAGAAACCTTAGCCACTTCATCGGGGCGCATTATCTCGCTCCAACCCGGCATCGCGCCATTTCGCCCTTTGGCGATCGAATGAATGATCGCTTCATCACTACCACCATATAGCCATTCTTGGTCAATAAGGTTAGGGAAGTGTTTCTGACCTTGAGCGTTGTCACGATGACAAGCCGCGCAGTGAGTTTGGAACAAGATTTGTCCGCTGTTTACTATTTCGGGTATGCCAGACAATCCTTCGAGGGTGGTCTCCGTTGTTTGAGAGAATTGCTCGTTTAACGTTGTGCTGGGTGAGCTGAGTTTGTCGTCACTTTGCTTCCAATCGACTAACCCCTCCCATTCGCCAAGCCCGGGGTAGAGCACCAAATAGCCAGCAGACAATAGAAAGGCAATAGCATAGCTAATGAAGAGTAGTTTTGGCGGTGGCGCATCCTTTTCTTCAATGCCATCAAAAGTGCCAAGGGTGTGGTCTTGATCGGCTTGGTGATTGCTACGCCAATATTTAACGACAACAGACACCATAAGAACGAAAAAGATTAAGGTTAAAATTACCGCCCATAGATTCCAAAATGCACTCATTGTGATACCTCCTGTGACGTATCTTTACCAAGGCTTTGTAGATAGCGGATCAGAGCTTCACCTTTGGTTTTTCCTCTTACTTGTAATCGGGCGTCACCTATTTCTTGGTCAGTATAAGGAACGCCAAGTATGCGGAGGGTTTCCATTTTGTCGCTTATGTCATCGCCTGACAGAGTCTGTTCAAATAACCAAGGGTAGGCGGGCATGATCGATGTCGGTACGACTTTTCGAGGATCAATTAAGTGAATAGCATGCCACTGGTCAGAATATTTTCTTCCTAAGTTAGTGAGATCTGGCCCCGTACGCTTAGAACCCCACAAGTTAGGAAACTCATAGATATCGTCTGCTTCTTTGTTCGGACGACCATTACGTTTCACTTCTGGTTCTAGAGGGCGAACCATTTGTGTGTGACACACATGACAGCCTTCACTGATGTAGATGTCTCGCCCTGCTAACTCAAGAGGTGTGAGTGGCATCGCTAAGCTGCCTTTGGCAATGTCGTCTCCACGGACAATGCTTGGCACTACCCAAACCAACAGAGAGAAGGAAGCGACGACAACGGTGGTCAAAATTAAAATGACGATTGAATGTGTAAAGTCTTTACTCATCATTTAAGCCCCCTCATTAACGGCGTGTTTAGCGTTATGTACTACTGGCATACGAACGGTTTTAAATAAGTTAAATGCCATTAGGAATAAACCCAGAACAAACAGTGCACCACCAAAGAATCGTAAGAACAACCAAGGTGCTTTAAAGTCCATAGCCTCTACAAAACTGTATATCAGTTCGCCATTTTCATTTTGAGCGAGCCACATATAACCTTCACCGATACCTGCGACCCAAAGCGCAATCGCATAAATGGCGACGCCTGCATGAGCAAGCCAGAAGTGCCACTTAATTAATCGTCGTGACCAAAGTTCGGTTTGGCCCCATAAGCGTGGAATGAAGTAGTAAAAAACCGCTATCCCTGACATTCCCACCCATCCGAGTGCTGCGGAATGTACGTGGCCGATTATCCATTCGGTGTTGTGTGCCACCATGTTGAACCAGCGAATAGCAAGTAGCGGGCCTTCGAATGTTGCCAAGCAGTAGTAAAGAATTGCTGAGAAAAAGAATAAAAGAATGTAGTCGGACTTCAGCTTTTCTTTATTTTGTAGGAGGGTCATTGCGCTATTGAACGCGCCTGCCCAAGAAGGGAGCCACAGGATCAAAGACATAACGATGCCGATGTTCTGAATCCAGATGGGAACAGAAGAATAAACCAAATGGTGCGTTCCGGCCCACGTGTAAAAGCCGACCAAGCCCCAGAAATGGATCACAGACAAACGGTACGAGTAGATAGGTCGATCCGCCGCTTTGGGTATGAAATAGTAGTTCATACCAATCACACCAGCGGTCAGCAAGAAACCGACGGCATTATGTCCCCACCACCATTGAACAATCGCATCTTGAGCGCCTGCAAACACAGAGTAGGACTTCATCGCCAACACAGGCATCGCGAGGTTGTTCACGATGAAAATCATTGCAACGACGATAATGAATGCAGCAAAGAACCAGTTAGCCACAAAGATATGGCTGACCTTTCGTTTAGCAAGGGTGCCAAAGAACAACACCGCGTACAGCACCCAAACCAACACAATCATCAAGTCGATTGGCCATTCAAGCTCCGCATACTCTTTTGAGGTAGTGTGGCCTGCGGGTAAGGAAATGACCGCAAGTAACAGGATGAATTGCCAGCCCCAAAATACCATCCATGAAAGGCTTTTGTTGAACAAGTCACAATGGCCTGTTCGCTGGGCAATGTACAAAGACGTCCCCATCAAGATATTCACGACGAAGCCGTAAATTACTCCAGAGGTATGTAGCGGACGCAGTCGACCAAATTGGAAATACTGAGAATCAAAGTTTAAGACTGGCCAATATAATTGCGCGGCGAGAATCACGCCGATGATCATACCTACAATCGCCCACACTAAGGATGCAATGATGAAGTACTTCACGACCTTAATGCTGTATTGCGTTGTCACTTGTTCCATAACAAGGCTCCTTGCCTAGAGGTTTTGAATCGCTGACTTAATTTGAATCGCTGAGCGAGCCTGCTTCGTTGCCGAGCACAGAATAGAAATAGGAAATGTCACGGATGTCTTGGTCTGAGAGCGTGTCGGCTTGTTGTTGCATGAGAATCGCTAAGCCACTGGTTCTTTCTCGAGTC
Source organism: Vibrio sp. 10N.222.51.C5 (assembly GCF_041474575.1). NCBI lineage: Bacteria > Pseudomonadati > Pseudomonadota > Gammaproteobacteria > Vibrionales > Vibrionaceae > Vibrio > Vibrio sp. 10N.222.51.C5. The sequence goes on along the minus strand of NZ_JBFRUJ010000034.1, from coordinate 18,228 downwards.
TGGTAATCTTTCAATGAAGAGATGAGATAACCCACTTTTTGACCGCGAAGGTTCGGGTAGGGATCTTGTGTTGAGATGCCATCAGCGCCATGACAGGTCATACACACTTTAGCTTTTTGTTTACCTAATTCGAATTGTTCTTGATTAACTTCAGCAGAAACAGGAAACATGACCAGCGTCATTACTAGGGTAGAAAGTGTCGCCATGGGGTTAAATTTTTTTATATTCAAACTCATTCTCGATTCCCTTGATTATGAAATGAGTAAGCTTTCTAAGATCAATACACGAGATCAACTGGTGAAGTAGAAACGACTGGAACTCGTTATTAAGTCTCTTAAAGCTGCTTACGTTCGATTAAAGGTTATGCAGCATCCAGCATTCTCGCTACTGACTTGCTCATATTTATTGTTAATTTTGTTGTTTCATACGTATTCATAGGGCTTATTGGTTTACTTACGCAGAGTAAAATACGAGTTTTTGTTACTAACCAGTCGAGAAGAAATACGTCAAGCGGGTAGGGAGCGCTGAACGAGAGCGGTGATGGAAGAGACAGAGAAACGGCGAAGTTATTGAAAAACAGCGAGGTGTAGGAGCATTCGGAATAAAGTGATACCAATCAATCTGAGTGGTATCGGTACAAGTTAAATGGTCAATTTATACTAGACTCAAATTAGTGACCTTTTTAAATGGAGTTTAGAATGAGAACTGTATTCTTGTTGATGCTTTGGCTTTGCTCGTTTTCGATTTTTGCAGCCTCAGAGTTAACGGTTTTCGACCACTCCGGAAAAAAGCATGCATTAAGTAGAGAACAACTCCTAACACTTCCTCAGACAGAAATTACCACCACCTTGCCATGGGTTGAGGGTCTGACCGTTTATAGCGGTGTGACGTTGCAAACAGTGCTTGAAAATATGGATATACCCATATCACCGCAAGTCACTTTCGTAGCATTGAATGACTATAAAATTGCGGTGCCCAAAGAAGATTTTGATACCTATGAACCCATCATTGCGATTAAAAAGAATGGGGAGTTTATGTCTGTGAGAGAAAAAGGCCCGTTTTGGTTGATTTACCCACTCTCTGCGAATCCTGAGACTAATACCCCTGATTTCCATGCCAAGATGATTTGGCAGATTCGTGATATTCACCTGTAGAGGCTAATTATGAAGAAGCTGTTGTCTATGGCTGCAATCAAAGTCGTTGTTTTGTCTTTGGCCGTGGTTGTTCTATCCGTCAATATCTACAGCGTTACTCGAATTAATGACATCAACAAGAGCTTTTCTAACCGCCAAAATGAGGCCACTTGGTTTGTTTTTCAACTCGTCAAAGAGTATGCAAACTTCTTGATGGTTAGCCATGCAAAGACGATTGATTATGATGAACTTTGGTTGGCATATGACATTACTTGGAGTCGTTTTGATATTCTGATCAACAGCACTGAATCGTCCAATTTTATTCGCTCAGCAAACTTTAAACCGTACTTTACCGCAGAGTTTGAAAAGTTTAAGTCGTTAGAATCCTCAATTAAGTTGGTGAATCAAGGCGCTTTGCCTAAGGAATCACTGCAGAAGAAAATTGATATTTGTTACAACACGCTGGTCGAATTTATTAACGAAAAGTTTCGACTTCAAAGCCCGGTTATTGAAGAAAACACCACAATGGTCGACAAGTTGGTGATGATGCATCAGATAAGCAGCGTATTTCTGGTGTTGCTACTGCTTGTGACAGGAGCGATTTTTTACGTCGACTTTGCAATCAAACGAAAACTTCATTCTACCGACTTCATTACTGGCTTTCGCAATCGAGTCTCGCTCATGCAGTTTGTTAAGAACAGCTATCCAACAAACGGTAATTTCGACCTTTACTTTGTAAGAATCAGAAACCTTAGTGAGATAAACCAAAAGTATGGACTTGAATATGGAGACTTGGTGGTGAGTTCAGCTGCTAAGTCCCTGACGGCAAAGGTACCGGAAAGTACTATCTCGTTTCGTAGTAGTGGCAGTCAGTTTCTATTCTTCATTCCTGAGCAATTGTACACAAGTGATGAGATACAGGAAAAATTCAATGACGTGCTTAAGGATTATATCTCTGCGGGGAATTTAGAATTGATGATTGACGCTGTAGTCAGGTATAAGAAGAACATCAGCTCTAAAGATATGATGGAGCTACTAACGACAATGCAGAGTTAATCCCCGCATCAGCGATAAGTTAGATCATTAGGTTTTGTTGACTGTACGCTCACCATTCTCCCGCTTCACTATCATGGCTTTTGCCATTCTTTATTTGCCTCCTCATTCAATGTGCAGCCAATAGAGAGCTCCTGCTCTGATGAAGATAGTTCTACTACTAGTTATAGCTATAGTGGCTTTCCGCGCTTGAATAGGAAGAGAGGCTTTGAGGTTTAGGTTTAAGGTTACTGCTTTTGAGTGAGTGCAACGATTCGCTCGTTAGATCTCGAACTGCTAACAGACTGCGGGTTTAAAATTGCTTGCGGGTTATGGTTTCGAACAAACTCGATGAATTCCAGATAAGTGAGTGGCTGACTGAAGAAGTAGCCTTGTATTAGGTTACAGTTGGCTTTTCTGAGGTAATGATACTGTTCTATCGACTCAACACCTTCTCCGACGACTAGCGTGTCACAAGAGTGGCCTAAGTTAACCATAGATTCGACCATCTTGCGGTCGGCCTTGTCGTCTACCATGTTATCGATAAAGCTCTTATCAATTTTGAGCTCATCCACAGGGTAGTGGAGAAGTTGGTTAAACGCTGTGTAGCCCGTACCAAAATCGTCAAGGGAGACCTTTAAACCTAAGCTTCTGAGGCTCTCGATAGTCTGCACCGTAAGCTTGGTACTTTTCACGTAACTGGTCTCGGTAATCTCTATAATAATGTTGCCAGGTGGCACTTGATAACGTTCGAGTACTTTACGGATGTTGTCGGCAAAATTACGGTTGTAGAGCTCCATCGCCGAGATATTAATTGACAGAGTGCCCTTGTATTTATGAAGTTCTGAAAGCTCTTTATAGCTTTTGATCGCGGTGCCAATGACCCACATGTCGAGCCTGGCAATAAGGTTACTCTTTTCTGCAACTGGGATAAATTCTTCTGGTCCCGCATCGATATCGAATAAGGCTGGGCAACGAATCAGGCACTCCGCGCCATCTATCTCAAGTGTCTTGGCGTTAAAAATAGGCATAAAGCGAAGTTCAAAGTTGTCACTTTCGCAGCACTCTAAGAGTCTTTTCTCTACAACGTCATGGCGTTCCAAGGTATGTAACAACTCTTCGCCATAAACAATACGACTTTCGCCATCACTATGAGACTTCGCATTAGCTAACATTTCATCGATGCATCGGTGCCAAATCTCATCGAACTTTGGCGTGTCGAGCGGTAAAACACCTGTTGCGAGTGATAATCGAAACCCATAGTAGTCAAGGAAGGTGGTGCCGGTCAGCGTATTGTTGATGTTCTCAATTTCTTCGTTTATCACTTGGTTCTTACCCATCTCCAAGATCGCGATAAACTGATTCCCTCCCAGTCTGGCTAAAGAGTAATCACTGCAACTAAAGCCCAAAGAGGCTTGTTGGTTTTGTAGTGTCTCTTTCAGTGCTTTAGCTAAGCTTATCAGTACATTATCACCAACTTTTGCCCCGTAGAGATCGTTAATTTTACGAAAATCGATGATGTCCCAACAAACCACATAGCAGTGTGGGCTCATCGAGCTTTTTAGTCGTACATCAAGGTGTCTGATGAAAGAGCGTCGGTTAGCTAGCTTGGTGAGTTGGTCGAATTCGGCTTCGAACTTCAACTCTGTTAATGAGTCTATGTACGCGTTCTTTAAACCATCAATTTCACTTTGCCCTGATGAGCGTTTGAAGTATCTAAGTTTGAGCCCGCCGATCGATATCTCTTGAAGTAAGTCTTTAAGCGGTCGCACGAGTTGGTAACGTACCACTAAATGTACGATCAACATGATCGTAAAGAGAGTACCAAAGCCACCTAACAAGGTTTGTTTAGCGATGATGGCTTTCTCATGGTTGAACTTTTGTTCTCGAATATTTACTTGCGCGATGAGATGTCGGCTGGTCATCTGCACATTGATATTATCTTGGGTTTGCTCAATTGATTTGATAACGAATTGGGTATTTTCAATGTTGGCAGCGTCTGAGGATGGCTCGATTAAGAACTGAATATTGTCATCGTCATTGTATTTGATTAATAAGCTAGAGAGTTGTATCAGAGGTCCGTCAGCAATCAAAATGTAGCGATTTAAACTGCTACTTGCACGTTTATCTTGAGGAAGGAGGTAAGGGTCAATTGCCGCAACATACGAATATCTGAGCTCGCCACTAATCGAGACATAAGAGAAGCCTTCGTAGGAGAGTTCCTTCTTGCTGATTAACGAGGTGTATATGTCGAAGACTCTTTCATAAATCTTGTCAGGGATTTTTAGCCCCTCGAAAGGATCGGCTCTGAGAGTCGAAAGCGTTAATTTGAACTTAGGGTCCACGATATAAACATTGCGTTGCCCAAATTGATTGACGTGATTCTGGCTTAATACTCGGAGTACTCGTTTTTCCAATAGCGATAGAGTCGTGTAGTCGCCAGGATTTTGAATGTAGCGGAGGAACTGCAACGAAGAACCGATATCTTTAACTAGTAAGGACAAGCCGAGCTGCTCGTATTCCGCCGCGACTAAAGCGGTGTTCACATCAGATTGCACCTTGTCCAAATACATGTGCTTAGCATGATTTGATGCGAAGTTGTACATCACGATTCCTGCTATCAGGAGCACAAATGTCAGCGTTGGTAAAAGTACAAAATAGAGCTTCTTCAATACTGGCATGAGTTATCTCAAACTGTCGACAATACGATTGCGAATTTGAATGCTACTCGGTTCTAACGGCTGATAAAGGTAGCTGCGATCTAATACTTCTTTATTCGGGAAAAGCTCGGGATCGTTTTGATACTCCTGAGAAGTGAGTGCTTTTGCTTTTGAACTTGGCGTTGCAAACCATGAATCCATTGCGTTTTGAGCGGCGATTTCGGGTTGCGATAAGAAGGAGAGAATCGTGGTTGCCTGTGGAGATCGCTCTCCGTTGTTAATTGCAGCCATACACTCTAACCATAAGGTTGTTCCTTCTAGAGGCACTGTGTAGGCCCAAGATGCCTCAGGTTCGGCATCATTAAGCACATAGCTGTCACCTGAGTATCCGTAGGCGAGGTCGATGTTGGCTAAGTGTTCGGGATGACGAATATAATCGACAACGTATTCATTACTTTCAAGGTGAGGCTTCTGTGCTTGTAGCGTTTTGTAAGCGACTCGAAGTTCTTGTTCGTTGTTGGTAAACGGCTCAAATTGATTCATCAGAAGCGCAGCACTCACCAAATCCGTAGGCTCATAATACATGCTGATTCGGCCGCTGGTTTTGGTTTCAGGGTCTAGAAGAGCGCCCCAAGACTTGGGAGTCTCAACTTTTCCGCTTCGGTATAAGATGCCGGATGTCCCCCAAGCGTAGGGGATTCCATATTCGCCACACCCATCCACCCATCTTGAGTCAAAGTTGCTTGAAAGGGATTGCTGCAAGTCGCTCAGGTTGTGGAATAAGTTCTGTTTAGCCAGCGCTTTCAGTTTAATACTTTCAATGACAACCAATTCAAACGCACCTCGTCGTTCACTCAATAGCACTTCATCACGAATGGACTCGTCAGAAAAATATTGCTGCTTTAGTGAGATGCCGTAGGTATCACTCAACTGGGTAACGACGCTGTCAGATAAAAATTCATCCCAATTGTAGAGATAAATATCATGCTGCTGGCCAAATACAGGGCTAGCCAAAAAGGATGTTGACGCAAGTATTGATACGCAAAACGCTTTCACTGACGGATTCCCTTTCGTACGTGATAACTAAATCGTAGCCCAAAATTTGCGACATGATTCAAATTTAGGCACTTAATTTAACTTCAACTTCATGCATTTCATGCAAATAGCAACTTGCTACTCCTACTTGATACCGAACCTTTATCGTGTGAGGCAAGGATGACTCCGTCGTATCGTATTCAACACAAGTACGTATTCCAGTTTATTGTCCGTGAATGGATTATTTAAATTAATATTCATCATAATATCCATTCTTACAAGTTATTATGCAAATATTAAGCATTAAATAATGATGCGGTGATTACCTTTTTCGGGTTTTCGCTCGCATTAATCGTCGTTATTCCTTTGTTTTGCCATCGCGATTTACTCTTATGTTCAATGTTCTTTTATCCCTAAAAACACTTCTATAACGTTTTGTTTATCATTTGTTTCGTTTCTCAATAAGTATCGACAAATTTGTTGCTAAAGACTTGTAGCACAAGGTGATTGTGCTTATTGTGGGCAGCAATATCTAGGTTATGTCCCAACGAGCCATGATTGCCGGTTTGGGAAATGTTGTGCATTTAGGAGCCATTGTGGATTTAGAGATATATCAAGTAGATTCGTTTACAACTCAAGCGTTTAAAGGGAACCCTGCCGGGGTCTGTATCTCCAAAGAGCCGTTGGATGAGTCGTTAATGTTTTCAATCGCTGAAGAGATGGCGGTATCTGAAACGGCTTTTCTCGCGCTTAACACTATGACGCTTAAATGGTTCACTCCCGAAGTCGAAGTGAAGCTGTGTGGACATGGCACACTGGCAACGGTTCATGTGATGAAAGAACAAGGACTGCTTGAGACAGGTGATAAGGTCGTGTTTAACACCTTATCTGGGGAATTATCTGCCGCCGTTTGTGAATCGTCTATCGAGCTTGATTTTCCTAGTACACAGCTATCATTGCGTTCTGAACCCAACCTCACGCTGCTTGAACACCTAGGTTTAGATCCGCATCAAGTAGTTTCATTCAGAGAATTTGACTCTAAGCAGTTAATCGAAGTTTCCAACGAACAAGTGTTATTGGAGCTTTCACCAAACTTTGATGCGTTAAAAGGTATTCAAGGGCGAGGTGTAGTGGTGACAGCATTGGCAGCAAATACGGAACTTGATTTTGTTTCTCGCTACTTTGCACCTTGGGTTGGGGTTAATGAAGATCCTGTGACTGGCTCGGCACATTGCGCATTGACGCAACGCTGGGCAGAAAAGCTCAACAAAAGCAGTTTCAGTGCTTATCAGGCGTCTCGTCGTGGTGGCTATATGTCGACTGAATTATTGGCTAATGGGCGAATAAAGTTAATCGGCTCTGCGACCACTGTGATTAGTGGTGTGTTGAAGCTTTAGATTTTTATAGAAGCTTTAGAGCGCTGTTTGCTCTGTTTTGTTGTAACCGCCTAGTATGTTTTATTCGATTATTCACCGTGAAAGAAGCGGCTAGGGCGGAATGTTATTATTGAAGGAATCACCGTGTCTGCCTTTTATCTTTCCCAAGTATTAGTCGCGATAGCCATTTGTTTTGATCTTCTGTCATTCCAATTCAAGGAAAGGAAGAAAATCGTCACTTGTCTGTTCTTTGCTGGCGTTCTTATTTCGAGTCACTTTATCCTTCTTGAACAGTGGACAGCGGCAAGCTTAATGACAATTGCCACGATTCGTTATTTGACGAGCGTCTTTTCTACCTCGTCTAAGTTTAAATATTTGTTCTGCTTGATGTCGGTGGTCGCAACCGCTGTGACTTATTCGGGGCTGACCAGCATATTGAGTTGCTTTGCCTCCGTATTTCAGACCTTTGCTGCCTTCAATAAAGATGACCGTCGATTAAGAGAATTGATGATCATCGGAACCAGCTTTTGGTTGGTTCACAATTATTTAGTTGGTTCGCCAACAGCGGTTGTTATGGAGGCGCTGTTTATCTGCAGTAACTTGGTGGGCTATTACCGTTTTTACTTCAAAAAGAGTGCCGCTGCTTAGGTTTACAGTACAGCTAAGGCCCAAATTATTAATCAATTCAATACTAGCTAGGAGAGCTTAATGCCAAACATTTACAATGATGTTCCTTCATCAATACCCAATGAAATATTCAATGACCTGATTGCCAACGACAGTGTTCGAATTGAAAGAATATTGTCGCATGGACACAGCTCCCCGGAAGAGGGTTGGTATGATCAAGATGAGAATGAATGGGTGATGGTGATAGAAGGTCAAGGCGTCATCGAGTTTGAAGATGGACGCGTTGTTACCTTGTCTAAAGGGGATTACATCAACATTGCTGCGAGAGAAAAGCACAAGGTTATTGGTACAGATAAAGATACGGTGACGATCTGGTTGGCTGTGTTTTATCGTTGATATCTTGTTCTAAAGCTGAGGCTGTTAGGTTATAAAGCTTGCTGATTCAGCTGTTTATTTGCACCTCAGAAAGGACTTAAGACAAAAAGGAGTATGTTGTGGTTAGAATTCGAAACTATCAAGCGAGTGATGACAAAGCACTGTGGGAGATCTTCTTTCATACCGTACGTAACGTGAATGTTCGAGATTATTCTCAACAGCAAGTCGAAGCTTGGGCACCCAGTAGCTTTGACTTTGCGTTATGGCAAAAGCGTATGAATGGGTTACAACCCTTTGTGGCTGAGCTCGATGGCTTCGTTGTTGGCTATACTGACCTGCAACCTAACGGCTTGATTGATCACTTTTTCTGTCACCACGAATATCAAGGGAAGGGTGTCGGGAAAGCGTTGATGGAACATGTTTTCACTGTGGGTCGAGTTCGTGGCGTATCGAGATATTTCTCTGAAGTAAGTATTACCGCAAGGCCTTTTTATGAGCACCTTGGCTTTAAGGTAGTAAATGAACAGGAAGTCGAAATGCGTGGCGTAAAGCTGACCAATTACGTGATGGAAAAGATAGTTGAAGATGGACAAGGCAGCTGAATAGGCGGACTCGTGTTCTTAGGGATACAGAAACCGAGTTTGAAATATTAATGAACCTTATTAAGGATAACTTTTCCTGATCTATTGATATTGTCGATGAGTTCAAATTGTGTGCAAGATAATTTGTCTAATCTAAACATTGAATGAATACAAGGAGTGTTGTTCATGAGTCATGTGAGTAGATCTAAACTATATACATTGGTGTCGATGTTGTCCTTCGCTGTTGGCGTTCTTGCCTTAGATGCTGGGGTGTCGGGGTTATTTCCTCTCTTTGTTGTCGTCATCTCATTTTTTTCATTCGTCATTAACTCGTTTCTTTGTTTGTTCGGAGGTAAACGCGAAGATGGCTTTGATGCCTATCAAAAAGCAAATCAGACTCGGTCTGAAGCACTGGTCAAAGGCTTAGAAGACTCGAACAAATAAACCTATGCCTTCAGACGAACGGTAATCTCATTTTTGACACAGTTTTCACCTGCTTTTTGTTCTCTTATTCAAGAAAAATCATCTCTTTAGAGATAATATTCACTTCAACTAATATCAGTGAAGGAAGTAAAGTGGGTATTGAAGCTTTAGCGTTTGTGATGGACGCATTAATCACCGCATGTTGTATGTACATCGCCTCTAAAATGTCTTTCGTGGTCGCAGATTTTAAATCCCTTCTTACTATTGCTGTTATCGTTGCTCTGGTGTCATTGATTCCAACAGTAGGTTGGGTGTTAGGGTTGATTCTGTTTGTGTTCCTACTCGGGAAAGCGACGCACTCTAGTATTGGTGACTGCATCTGGGTAGTGGTCTTCACGAAGGTGGTATCGATGGCGGCCTTTCTGATATTCGGGCGCTTGTTTATGTAATCCGGGTTCTTGCTTATATAAAGGCAGGTTCGGCTAGTTTGATACCGATCTTAACTTGGTATTTAAACGTCAAAAGGGTGTGAGCCTGTCACACCCTCTAAGAACCTTTGATTTGTGTTCATCTTTATTATTTAGGCAGTAATACAGCATCAATCACATGGATAACACCATTGCTTGCTTCAACATCTGCCATCACGACCTGCGCTTTGTTGACCATCACGTTGCCGTGATCAATTCCTACCATTACCGCTTCGCCTTGCACTGTTACGGCACTATCAAGTTTCATCACTTCAGACGCCATTATTTTCCCTGGCACCACATGATAGGTCAGTACTGCAATCAGCTTGTCTTTGTTTTCTGGCTTCAACAGCATATCAACCGTTCCTTCTGGTAGCGCAGCGAACGCTTCATCCGTTGGCGCAAACACTGTGAAGGGACCGTCACCTTTCAATGTTTCAACTAAGCCTGCCGCTTTTACCGCTGCTACCAAGGTGTTGAAAGAGCCGTTTTCAGCCGCCACGTCAACGATATCTTTCTTCATTCCGTGGTGATCAGCGTGAGCAAAAGCCGTAAAAAGAAGCGTCGCAACTAGCACTGACATGGTTTTGATTAATTTATTAAACATATTGTCTTCCTTTGAGTTTTGTCCGTTATTTTCGAGAGGTATTACGAAAGCCCAATCGTGATAGATCAATTTGTTGTGTCTTTGAGTGAATGGTTAGCGATATCGACAGCGTCAAGCGAATAAACTTATATTGTTAAATGCTTGTTATAATTCCATTTTGATGCTTATAGTTATTTGATGCTTATAGTTATTTGATGCTTATAGTTATTTGGTGATTATTCAAGTAATGGATGTGAATATGAGGTTTGTTTTACCAGTAGTCTTTTCTGCATTGGCTTCAATGCCTGCATACAGTGGCCTTGCTCCAAGTGAAGGCTTCAGCGGTAACTTCAGTGTATTGGCCGGTTTCTACTCTGACAGTAGTAATTTGAGTACTGAACAAGATTCGAATCAAGCCACCAACACCCAGGAAGGGGAGAGTGAAAACCAAGGGCTACTCGGCTTTTTGGGTACTGTTCAATATACTTTTGGCGAATCGCTGACTCACCAAGTGTATGCGGGTACGACACGAGAGGATATTGCAACAGGTACCATTGCGTTTGAGATCGGTTATCGATATCAACTTTCTGGTGGCACCATATTGGATTTTTCTGTTATTCCTACGCTTATCTCGGGTAAGGCTTGGACGGATCCGTATGCTGTTGGCGTTAATCGAAATGAAACGGATGTGAAAGGTAATGTAGGACGACTGCAGCTCACTAATATCGGTGGAACTGGTTTTCGAACGGATCTCGCATTTGGGCAATCAGATGTTGATGAAGAGCTATCTGGTAGCCAAGGCTTATCTCCGGAAGATACTGTGCTGCTGGATAGGGAAAGAACCTATGTGTACGCCAAAGCAGGATACCGCTTTATCTTACCAAACCACGCAGGTCTATTTGTTCCTTCAATGGTGTATTTCCACTCAGACGCAGAAGGAGGAGCACTCAGCTTCGATAGTTATGGTATTGAATTAAACTACGCGAAGAGAATCGGTCGTCATGGTTTTGTTGTCACCCTAGATGCAAGTGATCGTGAATATGATGAGTCGAATCCAATTTACGGGCAAGTACGTGAAGAGAATGAATTCGGTGCATTCTTAGCTTATGAGTTTGGTGGTTTGATGGGCTATAAAGATTGGGCGTTCATTACTTTACTGGGTTTAAGATGCATAGATTCTAATATCGATTTCTATAACTCCGAGCAAGTATTAGCGAGTGTGGGTGTGGATTATAAATTCTGATATTCACACTATTTTAAAAATACTCATCAAAGCAGAAGTTTAAGTTCAGTCTTACTATTTGTTTAATTATTTCGGGCACTTACACCTTTAAAGGTTGTAGGTTCCCGTTGCTATCCGTAATATGAAAATTAGCTTATGGATAGAAATAATAGGATAAGGAAGCGCTTTGGAAATACAAATTAGACATTTAGAAGCAACGGATAGCCAAGATGTTTTCGATATTTATCGCCGCCCTTCAGTTTCAGAAAACACCTCACAAAAGCCTTATCTTAGTTCTGAACAAGTGGAGCGACTGTTTGGTCATTCAGACCATTTCACTCTGGTTGCGGAAGTCTCCGGCAAAGTAGTGGGTCACATTACTTTATTCATGACCACCAAGGTAAGAGACAGGCACTGCGCTGGTCTTGGTATTGCTATTCACCCAGATATGCATGGTAAAGGGGTCGGTAAGGCGTTAATGCAAGAAGCGATCAATCAGGCGGATAACTGGCTTAATCTCGTGCGTCTTGAGTTAGAGGTTCATGCCGATAACCACGCCGCTATTGCTTTGTATGAACGTGTAGGCTTTCAGTTAGAAGGCACAAAAAGACTCAGTACGTTCAAAGCGGGTAAGTACATCGATATGTTGCTGATGTCGAGAATACGACCAGATTACCGTTGAGATCGAACCAAACAGGTTCCTGCTTTAGAAATCGGTTAATGAGCAATTGATTAGTGAAATTCCCATTAAACTCTGTATAGTAGCAACCGTTTGCTTCGTATAACCCCAATGATATGGTTTGGGGGTCTCTACCAGCTCCCGCAAAGTGCTGATTACGAAGGGTTTAGATCACAATTGTGTTCTTACTCTTTGTAATGGCGTTCAAGAAAACCTCCTGTCTATTATTCAGAGTAAGTGCACACCTAAAATCCATAGTAGGTGAAATATGAACGCATTTATTCAAGGGCTCCCAAAAGTAGAGTTGCATTTACACATTGAAGGTTCGCTCGAACCTGAGTTACTTTTCCAGCTTGCTCAACGCAATGGCATTGAGCTGCCTTATTCATCCCCAGAGCAACTAAGACGCGCATACGAATTTGATGATTTACAGTCATTTCTGGATATCTATTATCAAGGTGCTGATGCACTGCGCACAGAACAGGATTTCTACGACTTAACATGGGCTTATCTAGAACGCTGTAAAGCCGACAATGTTATCCATACTGAGATTTTCTTTGATCCTCAGACACATACCGATCGTAGCATTGCATTCGACACCGCTATTAACGGCATTCATCGTGCGCTTGAACAGGGTCATAAAGAGTTGGGCATTACCTCTCAAATCATCGCATGTTTTCTGCGCCATTTATCTGAAGAGAGCGCCATTCAAACGTTCGCAGAGGTATTGAAGCATCAAGATAAGATCGTCGGGGTTGGACTGGACTCTTCTGAATTAGGACACCCACCAGAGAAGTTCAAGCGTGTATTCCAACAAGCAAAACAAGCGGGCTTCTTGACGGTGGCGCATGCAGGAGAAGAAGGGCCGGCTCAAAACATTGTCGATGCGATTGAAATGCTCAGCGTGAGTCGAGTGGATCATGGTGTGCAGTGTATGACCGACGAAGTTCTGATAGCCGAATTGATTGAAACCAAAATGCCGCTGACCGTGTGCCCACTGTCTAATATTAAATTGCGTGTATTCGATGAGATGGAAGACCACAATATTGTTGAGCTGTTAAGACGAGGCGTAGCGGTGACGATTAACTCGGACGACCCTGCATACTTTGGTGGTTACATGTCGGATAACTTTAATGCGGTGAGCAAAGCTCATGAGATGACGCATCAGGAGTTAGCGCTGTTTAGTTTGAATGCGATAGACGCGAGCTTTATTGAAGCGCCATTGAAGCAGCAATATCGAGAGCTTGTTCAAGGTTACTTAGCTAAAGCTGATTTTGACCAGAATTTCTAGCCGCTGTGCCCATTTACTAGCAGCTGAATACAAAGCGCTAGGGTGGCCAACAAAAGTAGATGGAAAAGTGTTATCGACTGAGTCTGCTTAATCTCTATAAGCCTAAATCATCTAGATGAAGACAAAAAAGAAGTTGGCAGTGCGCCAGCTTCTTTCGTTTTTAAATTAAGCTCATTGAGCTATTTGTTCACGTAGTCTTTGAATTTCTGCTTGGTTTCAGCATCCGCTTTTTCGTACCAGAAATAGAGCATCTCTTCAGCTGTATTTGCTGCATTTCCGTCAATCTTTGCTGGAAGCGTTACCGGTTGTGCGACAGCAGCTGCTACGCCCGCGCTAGCACCTACTGTAAGTGCAGCGATGCCGCCTTTCTGGTTGTACTCCTTCGCTTCTTGTGGGTACTTACGACCAATCTGCATGCCATCTTTGATAAGTTTGTCTTGCTTAACACTGATTGCATTTTGGTTTTTATCAACCAGTTTCCAATCTAAGTTTTGAAGGCCTTTTTTCGCTTCGTTGGTGTTACGGAACTTAGGCATGTCAAACGTCAATGCTGTGTCTGTCGCATCAAAAGTAGCAATAATGGTATCGCTATCGACAAACTCTCGGTCGTTACCTTGGCTGAAAGCCAGTTGATATTTGAAAACGATTTGGTTTACGCCATCTGGAACGGTGATCGTTTTGCTCGAAGAGAAGAAACCACCGTCGAGATCGGGTTTAGCTTCATTTACAGCTAAGACTTCGACTAAAGCATCTGCGCTAGAAGGAACTTCAATTGTTACGTCAGCTAACACTTGTGGCGCTGCGATAATTGTGGAAAGCAGCGCGATGGATTTTAATGTTTTCATAATCATACAGTTGTTTATGGGCAGTTGAACTACAATCGCATGGTAAGAACTCCAATTCAAGTCATGTCATAAGGATTTGAAAAAATTTGCGAAATCTTAACGCAACGGTCATATATTAAGGTTCACATTGACTAGTGTGAGTTTTTATTTTTGAAAAATGAGAGGGTAGGTTGGGTGTGAATTGTACTAGTTGGCGGTTCGCGTCTTATGTTATTTGTATTGGATACTAAAAAGCCGCGGTCACTGCATTCAGTCACCACGGCTTCGTTATTACATTTTTAATCTAGAGTAGCTTATTTAGCTTGCGCAGCTGCCGCTTCTAATTGCTTAAGTTTACCTTGAAGCATGTATGCATTCTGGTTGAAGTTACCTGGGTTCAGTACTTGGCTATTCTGCATAGGGTAATCTGGTAGCGTCGTCATAAACTCTTGAACCTGATTTCCTACTGGAACGAATAACCACATGTTGTCTGCCATCCAGCGTAGGTACATACCAGACTCGTGCGGTGCTTTCTCGAATGGGTCAGCACGTAGGTGAACAACTTGAGGCCAGTTTGGTTGGAAACGAACTGCATCCACAATGTTACCATCCATCACAGCAAACGAAATCTTGAAGTCATTCCAACGTACTGCGTTTAGCTCAGCGTTAGCAGAGAAGTAAAGCATGCTGTCACGAGGGCCTTTCTCTTCTTTACCTTGGAAGTAAGGCAGGAAGTTGTAACCATCTAGGTGTACGCGCCAGTTTTTACCGTTGTAAGTTGCACCTTTGTCAGATGCTAGCTTCTCAACCACTTTATCATCACCAGCGGCTGCTAGTAGAGTAGGAATCCAGTCTTGGTGGCCCATGATATCGTTGATTTTAGTTCCAGGTTTGATAGTCCCAGGCCAGCGAACTAGCTGAGGCACACGCATACCACCTTCGTAAGTTGTACCTTTCTCACCGTGGAAGTAAGTTGCGCCGCCATCAGGCCAAGAAACCGTTTCAGCACCGTTATCGGTAGAGTAAATTACGATAGTGTTGTCAGCGATTTTTAGTTCATCCAGCTTGTCTAGAAGCACACCAACATGGTCATCATGCTCTAACATACCATCAGCATAAATACTGATACCTGACTTACCTTGGTATTTCTCTTGTAGGCGAGTCCACACGTGCATACGAGTGGTGTTGTGCCAGATGAAGAATGGTTTGTCAGCTTTTACCGCTTTTTCCATGAATGCTAGAGATTCTTCTAGGAACTCTTCATCCGCATGCTCCATACGCTTACGCGTCATTGGGCCAGTATCTTCAATCTTACCGTCAGCAGTAGACTTGATTACACCACGAGGGCCGTAGTTCTTACGGAACTCTGGGTCTTTAGGGTAGTAATATGTTTCTGGCTCTTCTTCGGCGTTTAGGTGGTACAGGTTACCGAAGAACTGGTCAAAACCGTGGTTCGTTGGAAGGTGTTTGTCTTGGTCACCCATGTGGTTCTTACCGAACTGAGCTGTCATGTAGCCTTGTTCTTTAAGAAGGTCTGCGATCGTTGGAGCCCAATCAGGGATACCGTGGTCCGAACCTGGCATGCCGATAGTCAATAGACCAGTACGGAAAGGTTCTTGACCTGTTAGGAATGCAGCACGACCAGCAGTACACGATTGTTGACCGTAGTGGTCAGTAAATAGTGCGCCTTCGTTAGCAATACGGTCGATGTTAGGTGTTTCGTAACCCATCATACCGTTGTTGTATGCACTGATGTTGAATACACCAATGTCATCACCCCAGATAGCAAGAATGTTTGGTTTTTCTGCTGCTGTTGCCGCTGAAGAAGCTGCTAATAAGCCAACACCTAATGCTAGTTTATTAATTTTAGTACCCATAAGGACTCCGATTCACTTTTAAGATTAATGCGTTAGAACAACGCATCGATGAGCAAATGTTATTCTCAAAATTCCGTTACGTCCTTTTATAGTGCTTATAACCAATCGTTATGATGCTTAGGTAACCTATTGATTAATATCAGCTCCAGTGGGTACGTAGAATAAAGCCTTAGTTTGTATGTGTGATCCTTATCATGTTTGTTGGCGTAAACCTTATCGATGATTTCTGTATCCGTATCTCAATAAAAATGACAAAAAGATTAATAGCTTAGGGAATCTCGCGCATGTGTAAAAAATGGACTATACGTTGTAGGGCAGGATGCAAATAACTTACGAAGAGGTTTCTATGACAGCGAAATATGGCGCTAAACGTCGATTAGCGATTTTGGGTACAGCGATGATGGCCGCGTCCAGCGCCACTTTTGCGGCTGAAAAGCCAAATATATTGGTTATTTGGGGGGACGATATTGGTCAATCCAATGTGAGTGCATACACCTTCGGTCTCATGGGTTACAAAACCCCGAATATTGATAGCATCGCGAAAGAAGGGATGATGTTTACGGACTATTACGCAGAGCAATCTTGTACTGCGGGTCGCTCTACCTTTATCACGGGACAAAGTGTATTACGAACGGGTTTGAGTAAAGTAGGTTTGCCGGGCGCAGACATTGGCTTACAAGCAGAAGACGCGACAATCGCAGAAATGCTGAAACCTATGGGTTACATGACAGGTCAATTTGGTAAAAACCACCTTGGCGATAAAGATGAATTCCTTCCAACAGCACACGGGTTTGACGAATTTTTTGGCAACCTTTACCACCTAAATGCTGAAGAAGAACCAGAGAATGAAGATTACCCAACCGATCCTGAGTTTCGTAAGAAATTTGGCCCTCGTGGTGTCATTAAGTCATTCGCTGATGGCAAGATTGAAGATACCGGTCCACTGACGCGTAAGCGTATGGAAACGGTTGATGAAGAAACACTAGACGCGGCACTTGATTTTATGGATCGCGCAGTGAAAGCGGACAAACCATTCTTCGTGTGGTGGAACGCGACACGTATGCACTTTAGAACGCACGTGAAAGCCGACAGTAAAGGCGTAACCGGTGTCGGTAACTACGCTGATGGTATGGTTGAGCACGATCGACACGTTGGGCAACTATTGAAGCAAGTGGATGAGTTGGGTATCAAAGACAACACGATTGTTTTCTACTCAACGGATAACGGCCCTCACATGAACTCTTGGCCTGATGCGGGTACAACCCCGTTCCGTGGTGAGAAAAACACCAACTGGGAAGGCGCATACCGTGTACCAGCAATGGTTCGTTGGCCTGGTAAGATTGAACCAGGAACCGTATCTAACGAAATCATGCACCATATGGACTGGATGCCAACCTTCGTTGCCGCCGCTGGTGATGACCAAATCAAAGAGAAACTACTCAAAGGTCATACTGCCGGTGATAAAACGTTTAAGGTTCACTTAGATGGTTACAACTTCCTTCCTTACCTAACGGGTGAAGAAGAGAAAGGCCGTCGTTCGGAGATCTTCTACTTTACCGATGATGGTGATTTAGCGGCGCTTCGTTACAACCAATGGAAAGCGGTGTTCATGGAGCAGCGTGCAACGGGTACCATGCAAATTTGGGCTGAACCGTTCGTGACGTTACGTCTTCCTAAGCTGTTTAACCTGCGTATGGACCCATACGAAAACGCAGACATTACATCGAACACATATTACGACTGGTTGTTAGACCATGCTTATATGTTCGTTCCAGCACAAGCGTATGTGGGCAAGTTCCTAGAAACCTTTGCTGAATATCCGCCACGTCAAAAAGCTGCGAGCTTTAGCTTGGATCAGGTAATGGAAAAACTGCAGGAATCTCATAACAAGTAAGTGATTGTTTGAGTGAAACTGAACAGATTGAAGAGCTCTTAGGAGCTCTTTTTTATGCGCATATCGATGAGTAAATCCCGGTCGTGAATACGAATCACAACAATCGAGCTCATTGCCACTAAATAATGGCGTTGTTGCCTAAATTA
>NZ_JBFRUJ010000033.1:0-42878 GCF_041474575.1 Vibrio sp. 10N.222.51.C5 | reverse complement strand
ATTCTCAGTGTCAAACACTTATTTGGAATTAATTCCTACTTTCTAAAAGTAGAAGCGAATCATCGCTTAAAGCTAGTTGCCTTACTAACATTTCTCGCTGAAGCCTTGTGGCGTCTGCCGTGTCAGTGAGGCGGCATTATAGAGATGCCGCTCATATTGGCAAGCAATAAATGCGTTTTTTATTAAAAAAAGAGGTTAAGCGAAGACATTTCAACCAAGGGCTTATTTATACCACTTTCACCCCAAGTTTCGAACAAATTACCCACAACGACCTGTGGATAACTACTCTCCACTATCAAAAAAGTAAGATAAACGAGCCCTAGGGTTTAGATACTCTCGAACTTGTTCAGGTAATTTGCTTGGATGAACGGCATTAACGATTTTGATCTCTTTAATAAAGAGGTCAATGATCGGAGCTTGGGTTCTTGGCACGCTAGGATCATAGATAAGTACATTTGGATAAAGCATATGTTTAGCGTTAACGGATATCACAATCCCAATCGAGTCATTTGAAAGCTGTACTACAGTTCCTGGTGGATAGACTCCCATGAACTTAACTAACAACCCCAAGTTATCTTGGCTATATAGATGCTTGCAGCTCTTATATAGGTGGGACAGTGCCAAATACGGGATCATTTGTTGAGATTGCGTTTTACCATGGCAAAGGTTATCAAATGCATTAGCCACGGCGACTATCTTGGCAAATTCATCAATCTCATGTTCTTTTAAGCCCTCGGGGTAGCCAGAACCATCATTCATCTCATGATGTTGAGCGATCACCTTTTTAGCACTTTCAGGAAAGTCATCAATTGCCGATACAATATCCGCACCGTATTTAGTATGAAGCTTCAGGTAGTTCTCTTCTGGCACCGTTAGTGCACTCTGCTTTCTTAGTATCGCGACTGGTATTTTGATCTTGCCTACATCGTGAAACAACGCTGCGAATGAGAGGTCTTTCAATTGCTGTGTGTTATAGCCTTTGGCCTTTCCTATCATCAGTGCAACAACCGAAACGTTCAGTGTATGAAAGTAGAGGTCTTCGAAATCCGCTTTAGCATTCATAAGATGCAAGGTGACGTTATCATCGCTCACTAGGGTCTCAACGATATCATCAACAAGAGCCTTAACCTCCCCCACCGCATCTAAAGGTCTGTTACGGATCTTGGTCATCACAGATCGCATTCGAGCAAGCGAGCGTTCAAACTCTCTCTCACAATGACTCACCCTGCGGCGGTAAGAGCTAAGGGTTTCGATACGCTCATGCTTATCTTTCCACATTCTTTCCGTTTCAAGGCTTACCTGTGAATCAATATCGACTTCTTGTTCACCTACGTGATTAACAGGTAAAGGTGAGGTATCACTTTGACTCAGGTTTATATAGACGTGCTTAATCCCAAGATGTCGAATTACTTTTACTTGAGCGTCATCTTTGATTTTAAAGCTGTTGAATAAAAATGGGTGTTCATTCCATTTTACGGGGAGTCGTATATGCAGACCGGGCTGAATGCGATCTACGGTAATCTTTATGCTGCCCATTTTTATATATAATATTGATGATTAATCTCTATTTATAATTCTAATAAAACCAAGCAGCAATTTCACTATCCAATTTCACAGGCTCAACTTAAAGAGTCACAGTGCACCATCCAGCGTATACCGAATTTATCTTCTACTTTGCCAAATCGAGCCCCCCAAAAAGTATCTGCGAGTGGAGTCATTATCCGCCCTCCCTTCTTGAGCTTTTCAAAGATTTGTTCTTGAGTCGCGGTATCTTCAGTCACAAGAGAGAGAGCGAGATTGTTGCCTTCAAGTTCTTTTGCCTTAACACCATCAGACATCATCAGCTTCATACCAAACGCTTCGAACTCAGCATGCATAACCCAATCAGGTTGAGCGCCCTCGATTACCTGTGGTGCATCACTAAAAAGCTGCTTAGATAAAACCACACCACCAAAGCACTTGTGATAAAAATCCAACGCTTCATTACAACGACCATCAAAAAACAAGTAAGGGGTTACTGTCAGCATATCTATCTCCTCTGTTAGTCCTTTAAACATAGACAATAGAAAAGAGAATGACAGGTAACATCATGATTTAAGATAATTAATTCATTATCAGATCGAATAGCGAAGGGAAATTATGAGATTTATGAGTGAAACATCAAGATCTGTCTGATTGAAGAGCAACTGCAACGACACGCCGGATTTCAAATTCACATACGTCCAAAACATAGAAAGGTCGCTATAAAAGCGACCTTTCTATGTTTGGTACCGATAGGCGGACTGATTGGACAGGCATTCTTGCCGCCACCGTGAAGGCAATGCTTCCTATACCCCACAACAAAGCCCCGATTTTCATCTAGGCTTTGTCATTTAAATATGGTGCCGGTAGGTGACTTGACTGGGCTTGCATCCAAGCCGACACGCTGGATTTAAAATTCACAAACGCCCAAAGCGACCTTTCTATGTTTGGTACCGGTAGGCGGACTGATTGGACAGGCATTCCTGCCGCCACCGCGAAGGCAACGCTTCCTATATCCCAGATACAACAAAGCCCCGACTTTCGTCGAGGCTTTGTCATTTAAATATGGTACCGGTAGGCGGACTTGAACCGCCACGCCCGAAGGCAACGGATTTTGAATCCGTCGTGTATACCAATTTCACCATACCGGCATTATCTTGGGGCATTGCCCTTTCGATGTTTGGCATTATACGTATGCGAACTGATGTGGCAAGTATAAAAACTTGAATTCATGTGTGTTTGCCGATAATTTCGCCACTAAGTCATAAGCTGTGCGTCATGTCTCTTTTCAGGCTAAGCCTTAAACTATATTCTGACGCCTCAATTTTTAAAGAAGTAATAACACATGACATCAACAAACACTCTGCCACCAGCAGGAGTCATGCGCCGATTTGGTGCCTTGTTCTACGACGCTCTGATCGTAATCGCTATTGAAATGTTGGCGGCTGGCGTCATTGTCGCTCTACTGCACGCGCTCATGGCTCTCGGCATTTTTAACCACAGCGGTTATGCCGATGTTAGTGACTTCTTAACCAACCATCCGATTTGGAGCCCTGCATATACCTTTTACTTAGTCGCCGTTTGGGTATATTTCTTCGTGTTCTTCTGGACTAGAGCTGGTCAAACTCTCGGCATGAGAGCTTGGAAGCTGCGCGTTCAAAACAAAGATGGCTCAGCGATCACAGTAACTCAGGCGCTGATTCGTTTAGGTACTTCAGGTTTTGGACTGGCAAACCTATGTGTTCCATTCGATCCTGAAAAACGTGGCTTTCACGATATCTGGGCAAAGACCGAAGTCGTTGTGTTACCACAAGCACGATAATGTGATTTAAGTTAGCTCCAATCAAGATCAAAAAAGGAAGGCGTTATGCCTTCCTTTTTACTATTTACAGTTTCCGCCTCAAGAGCATGATGGCAATTCCAAGGAACACCACGCTCGGGGCTATTGCGCCAAAGGCGGGTGGTATTTGATAAACCAAACTCACTGGGCCAAAGAACTCACTGGATATATAGAAGGTAAAGCCAGCAATAACACCTGACAAAATCCTCGCACCCATGGTCACACTACGCAAAGGACCAAAGATAAACGACAGTGCCATCAACATCATAACCGCGATCGAAATTGGCTGGGTTATCTTTCTCCACAGCGCCAATTCATAGCGTGATGCATCTTGCTCTGACGCCTTCAGATAAGAAACATAATCATACAACCCACTTAACGATAGCTCTTCTGGTTTAACCGTTACTATCGCCAACTTATCTGGAGCTAATGACGTTTCCCAAGAGTAAGTCGGTAAACTTTCTTTAGTAATTTGAAGTTCGTTTTCAAAAGACGTGATCTCTACATCCTTCATCGTCCACACGTTGTCTCCAACGTAATCAACTTCGTCAGAATAAATAGCGGTTTTAAGTGCCTTGTTTTCATCAAAGCGCCACATGTTCATTCCATATAGCTTCTGGTCATCGATTTTGACAATGAAGATGAAGTCATTGGCATCACGAGCCCAGACACCACTTTGCGTCGAAATAATATTACCACCAGCAATCGAGATAGTTCTTAAATCACGAGCCATTTTCTGCGCTTGCGGTGCTCCCCATTGACCAAGCAATGTCACCACGATCATCAGTGGAATAGCTGTTTTAAGTACTGATAGGCCGATATCTAACTTAGAGAAACCAGCTGCCTGCATAACGACAAGCTCAGAACTTGCAGCAAGCATACCAAGCCCTATCAATGCGCCAAGCAATGCAGCCATTGGAAAGAACATTTCGATATCACGAGGGATACTCAATAAAACGAAATACAGCGCTTGTAATAGATCGTATGTACCACGGCCAACTTTTCTTAGCTGTTCTACATATTTGATGATCCCAGAGAGACCAACAAACGTCACCAATACCAGTGACGTCGTTGCGATGATGGTTCTGCCTATATATAAATCGAGAATCTTAAACACGGCTTAAGCCAACCTCTTATTCTTGAATTTTTCTTTCAAACGCCTTACTGGCACGCTATCCATAAAGTTGGCACCAATCGCGACAAATAACAATAACGCATTGATTGGCCACATGCCGATTACCGCAGGAATGCTCCCCTCTTCGATTGAAGACTTGGTTGCACTGATTGCTAAGAAATAGGTGAGATAAATCAGTATTGCTGGGCCGATTTTCGCAAAACGACCTTGTCGAGGGTTTACCGCAGACAGTGGCACGACAAGCATGGTCAACAATGGAATACAAAGTACCAAAGAAATACGCCACTGCAACTCTGCTTTCGCACTATTATTTGAGTTACCAATCAGTTCAAGCGTAGGGATCGCTTCCCAGTCTCGACCTTTCTTCTCAACTTCACGCTGACCAATCAGGCCTTCGTATTCTTCAAAGTGCGTCACCCTGTAGTCGAGGCGAGTTGGAATGCCTTCATGACGAGTACCATCGTACATTACGATCACTTGGCGACCATCACTGAGCTCTTTTACATCACCTGACTTCGAGAACATCACACTTGGCAGTACAGAATCACGCGGACGCATTTGAGCTACGAACACGTTTTCTAACTTATTACCGTCGATATCATCAATAAACACGACAGAAGAGCCATCCGGCGTACCTTCAAACTTACCTTTTGGTAGCAAATCAACGCTGTTCTCTGCAGCTACTTCTTCATACATTTGTTCAACTTTGTCTTGTGACCAAGGAGATAACCAAAATGAGTTAAAGGCTGCAACAGATGCCGTAATTAAAGCGAGGTAAAGCGCAGATTGGATCAGGAATTTATTACCGATACCGGTGGCGTTCATGACCACTATTTCACTTTCAGCGTAAAGGCGGCCAAAAGTAAGCAAAATACCAATATAGATACTGAGTGGAAGCATCAATAGGCCCATCGCTGGCATATTTAAGCCAACAATCGACAATATAAGACTCGCAGGGATATCACCATCAGAGGCATCCGCTAAAACACTGATGAATTTTTGGCTGAGAAACACGAGAAAGAGAACAAAAAAGATCGCAAATTGGCTCTTGATTGTCTCGCGGATCAAATATCTAACAATAATCACGCTCAAATTACCTATACAAAACTTGTTTTTTTGATTGAATCACTATAATTTCCCGTTGAACCTTTTATTTTTTTAAATTTTTAGCTAAGTGTTAGCGTTCTTCTTTAAGGTTAGTTCCATTATAGGATCCAACAAGTAAGAACCCATTATCTAACATTTAGTTCGATTTGTCTTCAGGATGTAGGAGTACGCATGGAGTTCAGTGTAAAAAGTGGTAGCCCAGAGAAACAGCGCAGCGCATGTATCGTTGTCGGTGTATTCGAACCGCGCCGCCTTTCTCCAGTAGCCGAGCAATTAGATAAGATTAGCGATGGCTACATTAGTTCACTGCTTCGTCGCGGTGATCTAGAGGGTAAACCTGGCCAGATGCTACTACTGCATCAAGTACCTGGTGTACTTTCAGAACGTGTTCTACTGGTAGGCTGTGGTAAAGAACGTGAGCTAGGCGAGCGTCAATACAAAGAAATTATCCAAAAAACCATCAGTACACTAAACGAAACAGGTTCTATGGAAGCTGTATGTTTCCTTACAGAACTTCACGTTAAAGGTCGCGACACTTATTGGAAAGTTCGCCAAGCGGTAGAAGCGACTAAAGATGGTCTTTACACATTTGACCAATTCAAGAGCAACAAGCCAGAGACTCGTCGCCCACTACGTAAATTGGTATTCAATGTACCAACACGTCGCGAATTGAGCCTGGGTGAGAAAGCAATCTCTCACGGCCTTGCTATTGCTTCAGGTGTAAAAGCGTCTAAAGATCTAGGCAACATGCCACCAAACATCGCAAACCCTGCTTACCTTGCTTCTCAAGCTCGTCGTTTAGCCGACGATTACGAGACAGTGAAGACTAAGATCATTGGCGAAGAAGAGATGGAAAAACTGGGTATGACATCATACCTAGCAGTTGGCCGTGGCTCTAAAAATGAATCGATGATGTCTATCATGGAATACAAAGGCGCTCCGGATCCAGATGCGAAGCCGATTGTATTAGTAGGTAAAGGTCTGACTTTCGATTCAGGCGGTATCTCGCTTAAGCCTGGTGAAGGCATGGATGAGATGAAGTACGACATGTGTGGTGCGGCGTCTGTATTCGGTACAATGAAAGCACTGGCTAAGCTGAACCTGCCTATTAACGTGGTTGGTATCCTAGCCGGTTGTGAAAACATGCCGGGCAGCAATGCTTACCGTCCAGGTGATATCCTAACGACAATGTCAGGCCAAACGGTTGAAGTACTCAACACTGATGCTGAAGGTCGCTTGGTTCTATGTGATGCTCTAACTTACGTTGAGCGTTTTGAACCTGACTGTGTTGTCGATGTTGCTACGCTAACTGGCGCATGTGTTATCGCTCTAGGTCACCACATCAGTGGCGTTCTATCGAACCACAACCCACTTTCTCACGAACTTGTTAATGCTTCAGAGCAAGCAAGTGACCGTGCATGGCGTCTACCAATGGCAGACGAGTACCATGAGCAGCTAAACAGCCCATTCGCTGATATGGCGAACATCGGTGGCCGTCCTGGCGGCACAATCACTGCTGGTTGTTTCCTGTCTAAATTCACTAAGAAGTACCACTGGGCACACATCGACAGTGCTGGTACAGCTTGGAAGTCAGGCGCAGCGAAAGGCTCGACAGGTCGTCCTGTCTCAATGCTAGTCCAATTCTTATTGAACCGCAGCGGCCAAGAGACTGAAGAGCAATCTTCAAAATAATGAAAAGGGCCTACGGGCCCTTTTTTAATAAGCGCTATTTGTTAGAGTCGATTGACCCAGTAAGATGAATAGCCACGATTTCCAGTTCGAGTATTAAGCATGCAGACAGCTACGTTTTACATAGTGTCATCAGACAGCCCGCAAGCCAGTGAAGAAGGTTTTGCTCACTATGTGCTGTTTCTTGCTCAGCACTTTGCGAAACAAGGCGCTAAACTTTACCTCAACTGTAATGACAAAGAACATGCCGAGCGTATCGCAGAGATTTTCTGGCAAGTTGAACCCAGCGAATTTATTGCGCACAACTTAGTTGGCGAAGGGCCGAAATATTCAACCAACATTGAAATCGGCTACCAAGGTGTAAAACACAATTGGAATCGTCAGCTGGTAATTAATCTGGCCGATAATCATACAACCTTTGCGAACGCCTTTGCTCAGGTGATAGACTTCGTCCCTTGCGAAGAAAAAGCTAAGCAACTCGCTCGAGAAAGGTATAAAATTTACCGTCAAGCTGGATATCAGCTACAAACTATCGAGATTCAACATCCATAGTCAAACCTCATAGTTAAAGCTATCTTTGGATTTAGATTCAAGAAGCTTCACTTATGAAGTTTGACCACGATTAACCATTCACAGTATCCGTTTAAGAGCACTATGGAAAAGACATACAACCCAACATCAATCGAACAAGCTCTGTATAAGACTTGGGAAGAGAAAGGCTACTTTAAGCCACACGGTGACACATCAAAAGAAGCTTACAGCATCATGATCCCGCCACCGAACGTCACTGGCAGCCTACACATGGGTCACGCGTTCCAAGATACGATCATGGATACGCTTATCCGAGCTCAACGTATGAAAGGCAAAAATACCCTTTGGCAAGTGGGTACTGACCACGCTGGTATCGCAACTCAGATGGTTGTAGAGCGTAAGATTGCTGCTGAAGAAGGCAAAACAAAACACGACTACGGCCGTGAAGCTTTCATCGACAAGATCTGGGAATGGAAAGGCGAGTCAGGTGGTACTATCACTCAACAGCTTCGTCGCCTTGGTGCATCTGTAGATTGGGATCGTGAACGATTCACTATGGATGACGGCCTATCGGCTGCGACTCAAGAAGTGTTTGTTCGTCTATACGAAGAAGACCTAATCTACCGTGGTAAACGTCTAGTAAACTGGGATCCTAAACTGCACACGGCAATCTCGGATCTTGAAGTTGAAAACAAAGACAAAAAAGGTTTCATGTGGCACTTCCGCTACCCGCTAGCGAACGGTGTTAAAACGGCAGATGGTAAAGACTACATCGTTGTTGCGACGACTCGTCCTGAAACCATGCTTGGCGATACTGGTGTTGCTGTTAACCCAGAAGATCCTCGTTACAAAGATCTTATCGGCAAAGAAATCCTACTTCCTGTTGTAAACCGTCTTATCCCTATCGTAGGCGATGAGCACGCAGACATGGAAAAAGGCACGGGTTGTGTGAAGATCACTCCAGCTCATGACTTTAACGATTACGAAGTGGGTAAGCGCAACAACCTACCGATGATCAACATCCTAACGTTCAATGCTGATATCCGTGATGCTGCTGAAGTCTTCACGACTAACGGCGAAGAAAGCGATGTTTACTCAACAGGTATCCCTGCTAAGTACCAAGGTATGGAGCGTTTTGCTGCACGTAAAGCTATCGTTGCTGAATTCGATGAGCTTGGTCTTCTTGAAGAGATCAAAGATCACGACCTGACTGTCCCTTACGGCGACCGTGGTGGCGTGGTTATCGAACCAATGCTGACTGACCAATGGTACGTGCGCACAGCACCTCTTGCAGAACCTGCAGTTAAAGCGGTTGAAGATGGTCAAATCCAATTCGTACCTAAGCAGTACGAAAACATGTACTTCGCGTGGATGCGTGACGTGCAAGACTGGTGTATCTCTCGTCAACTTTGGTGGGGCCACCGTATCCCAGCATGGTACGACAACGATGGTAAAGTTTACGTAGGTCGCACTGAAGAAGAAGTTCGTGAAAAGAACAACCTAGCGCCTGTTGTTGTGCTTAAGCAAGACGACGACGTACTGGATACTTGGTTCTCTTCTGCACTTTGGACGTTCGGCACACAAGGCTGGCCTGAAGATACTGAAGCACTGAAAACATTCCACCCATCTGAAGTACTAGTATCTGGTTTTGATATTATCTTCTTCTGGGTTGCTCGTATGATCATGATGACCATGCACTTCGTGAAAGACGAAGATGGCAAGGCTCAAGTACCTTTCAAAACTGTTTACATGACAGGTCTTATCCGTGATGAAAACGGCGATAAGATGTCTAAGTCGAAAGGTAACGTACTTGACCCAATCGACATGATTGACGGCATCGGCCTTGAAGAGCTAGTAGAGAAGCGTTGTGGCAACATGATGCAACCTAAACTGGCTGCTAAGATCGAAAAGAACACACGTAAAACATTCGAAAACGGTATCGAACCCTACGGTACTGACGCACTGCGTTTCACTCTTGCTGCTATGGCTTCAACTGGCCGTGACATCAACTGGGACATGAAGCGTCTTGAAGGTTACCGTAACTTCTGTAACAAGCTATGGAACGCAAGCCGTTACGTACTGATGAACACAGAAGAGCACGACTGTGGCATGTCACTGTCTGTAGAAGACCGTGCAAACATGGAATTCTCTCTAGCCGATAAGTGGATTGAGTCTCAGTTTGAAGTTGCAGCGAAAGAGTTTAATGCTCACCTAGACAACTACCGTCTAGACATGGCAGCAAACACGCTTTACGAATTCATCTGGAACCAATTCTGTGACTGGTACTTAGAGCTAACTAAACCTGTTCTTTGGAAAGGTACTGAAGCTCAACAACAAGCGACTCGTTACACGCTTATCACGGTTCTTGAGAAGACTCTGCGTCTTGCTCACCCTGTTCTTCCTTACATCACTGAATCTATCTGGCAGAGCGTTAAGCCGCTAGTAGACGGCGTTGAAGGCGAGACAATCATGACTCAAGCGCTTCCTCAGTTTAATGAAGCTAACTTCAATGCTGAGATCGTTGACGACATCGAATGGGTTAAGACTTTCATCACTGCTATCCGTAACCTACGTGCGGAATACGACATTGCACCAAGCCAAGGCTTAGAAGTAATGATCAAGGTTGCTGATGAGAAAGATGCCGCTCGTATCGAAGCGAACAAGATCGTTCTTACTTCTCTAGCTAAGCTAGACGATATTAAAATTCTAGCTGATGGTGAAGAGACTCCTGCTTGTGCAACTAAACTGGTTGGCAAATCTGAGTTGATGATCCCAATGGCGGGTCTTATCGACAAAGATGCAGAGCTTGCTCGTCTAGATAAAGAAGTCGCTAAGACTCACGGCGAGATTAAACGTATCGAAGGTAAGCTAGGTAACGAAGGTTTCGTTGCTAAAGCACCAGAAGCAGTTATCGCGAAAGAGCGTGAAAAGCTTGAAGGCTACAAGGAAACTCTTGTTAAGCTTGAAGAGCAAAAAGCGACAATCGCTGCGCTTTAAAACCGAGTGAACGAGAAGGCTTCAAACTTCTCGGTCTAAATAGAAAGGTTGGTCTTGGTGACCAGCCTTTTTTTATGTCCCTGATTCCAATATTCCAATGCTTCTCACTCTAGCCGCACTGATTGATAGGTTTCATCTATCAAATTAATCTCTACTTCCCATTATACTTAATGATAATAATTCTCAATAATAGACCTATCAAAACAACACAACGATTGAGTAATTATCATGAAAAAGACACTAACCTTTGCTGCATTACATTTTACTATCGCATTTAGTGTCGCTTATGTACTAACAGGCGACATCTTAATTGGTAGCTTAATCGCTATGATTGAGCCCTCTGTGAATACTGTTGCCTTCTATTTTCATGAAAAGGCGTGGGCTCAAGTTCCAGCGCTTAAAGCTCGTCAGTGGATGACCAAATTAAAAACAGCAAGCTTTGCTACCATCCACTTTAGTGTTGCCTTTACTGTTGTCTACTTGTTGACTGGAGATGCTTTTATCGGCGGTGTGATGGCTTTGCTAGAGCCAACTTTAAATACCGTTGCTTACTACTTCCACGAGAAAGTCTGGTTACGTAAATCAGGCGACCAAATGGCACAACAACAATTCTGTTTGCACCAACATGCTTAGTCACCATATATTGGGTCACATATTAGTGACCCTTTCATAGGCAGATCATGGAACAAATTGCTGAGTTCACCCTTAGACCCATTACACCGCAAGACAACCCAAGCATCGCACAAATCATTCGCCAAGTTTCGGCTGAGCATGGACTCACAGAAGATAAAGGTTATGGCGTAGCCGACCCAACACTCGATGATATGTACTCTGTCTATAGCCAAGCGAATGCAATGTACTGGGTTATCGAACACAACGGAAAGATCGTCGGAGGCGGTGGCTTTGCCCCTCTAGCAGGTAAACCCAATGTGTGTGAGCTACAAAAGATGTACTTCTTACCGCAAACTCGAGGGCATGGCCTAGCCAAGCGAATTGTCGCTTTGAGCTTAAAGCAAGCCAAGCAACTTGGGTATCAACACATGTATTTAGAAACGACGAAGTGCTTGGGTGCTGCGGTCAAACTCTATGAGAAGCTTGGGTTTGAGCATCTTGAGTCAGCTTGGGGAGAAACAGGCCACGACGCTTGTGAGGTTGTCATGGCCAAGTCGTTATAAGCAGAATGCGCCGCTATAGCGAAAGAAGATAACGCTAAAATATACGGAGTTAACGTAGAAAGTTACTGACGCAAGAAGTTGGGTTCAAGGCAACAAAAGAACTCTCTTCTTGCCCATCAAGTACCACTTCTAATGGGTATAGATACTTGGGGTTAGGATTCTCAATATCAAAAATGATAGGAGCTTCGACCTGGAACACGACGCCAGTATGTTCAGCGCGTACATCAATCGGCATCACGAGAGTCATACCATTAAACTTGATGGATGCCGATACTAACCCCGCCTTTAGCGTTTGATAGATAACATCCACTTTAAACTCACAGCCACCACCGTGGTGCCAGATCTGCTCTGTGACAACTTGCTCTAGCTTGACGTTTCGAACGAACTGCAGGTATGGCGCTTGCCAAATCCCGATGCGTGAATCAGATTTAGCGATAGCCTGTGAAGATACAGAGTCATCCATGTCTTCTTCAAGCAATAGGCTCTCCTCTTCTTCAAGGAAAAGGATCTCGAAACGGTTTCGGCCGGACTGCATATAAGGACGGATATCTTTACGGTATTCAGCTTGGCTACCATCACAATCAAAAACAGCCACACCATTAAGTCGAACTTCAGCAAAATAATCGACTCCAGCCATCACTAACTCAACAAATGGACACGCTAACATAGCGTCATCCACTTCGATGTCGTGCATCAGGTGCCACTCTTGCTCTGCAATTTGACTTTCACTCAAGCTATCAGGGAGCTTTGAGCTTAACGGAGCCGGAAAGGTGATGTCATCTTGTGGGATAGAGAGATCCGTCAGTGGCGAAATTTGCCAAAGACCATCGAGAAGCAACCGCATATCATTCCTTGAGCTAGATCAATTTTGACCGCATTATAATGAATGAATGCATATAAAGACATTTATTTTTCTGAGGGTAAAAAAATGCCAGCTCGAGGCTGGCATTTTTTAAAATTGGGAAAGAATTACTCTTCGCCTTCATCATCTTCGTCTGGGTAGATAGCATCTTCACCTTCGTAGTAAGTGCCCCAGCCGTCGTAGATAATGTCAAACTTCTCTGCAAGGTTTACAAGCTTCTCAACTTGCTCATCAATCGCTTCTGCATTCAGAGTGCATTGCATCGTTGCATCACAACAAAGTAGCTTATTGCCATCTTCGTCTTCTGTCTCTTCAGCTTCAAGCACTTCAAAGCCCATTTTGAATGCTTCAACAACCGCTTTCTCAAGCACATCGAAATCTTCAGCAAATAGGTGATGCTCGATATCGTATAGAGCTTCAGGATCGCTACCATCTTCAATTAATGCTGTAATGATGTCGCGAGTCTCTTCCTTTTGAAATTCAATTAATTCCGCTACTGATAGATATTCATCTTCGTGAGACATGTGTCTGCTCCAGAGTGTTGACTATGAAAAGATCAAATTTGATTGCCACGAAATATGGCACGGATCGTCCAGAAAAGCCACCCAGATCAGGCCTAGAAAGGTAAGTTTATCGCGAGATCGCAGCGCCAATATCAATTCAAAAGTGAAATCAAAATCACAGAAACAAATTTTCAACATTTTATTAACTACGCCGTATTTTAGCATTTCGTTTTTGTGGCCACTTTAGGGCTTATTGAATAAAACTTGCGTGATTAGTCACGTTAGGTGCATACGCTAAACCGCTTTTGGGGTGCATAAATCCTCAGCTTGTTATCAAAAAGTGCATAATAGTGAATAAAAAATCACGATTAATAAGCAAAATTCAATTTTAACAAGCCACGAATTGAGCATAGATCCTCAAAAACGTTGTTCCGTTCGATAGCCAGTTAGTTGGAATTTAATCTGTATAAACTTAAAAATCACAGGTTTTATGACCAATTATCACCCAAATACCTTGTATTAACTCAATCTACAAAACTTGCATATTACGGACAAGCTTGTCATAAATAGACGCTGGATTAATAGTAAGGATGCAAAATGAGTAAGCTGTACGTTGGCTCCGAAGTCGGTCAATTGAGACGAGTTCTCCTAAATAGACCTGAAAGAGCACTCACCCACCTCACCCCTTCAAACTGTCATGAGCTTCTATTTGATGATGTACTTGCCGTTGAAGCCGCTGGTGAAGAACATGATGCCTTTGCAGAAACGCTGCGCAGCCAAGACGTAGAAGTACTACTGCTGCATGACCTGCTAGTAGAAACGCTTGCCGTATCTCAGGCTCGTGAGTGGTTGCTGAATACTCAAATCTCAGATTTCCGTTATGGGCCGACTTTCGCCCGTGACTTAAGAAACTACCTTGCTCAAATGGATAATGAGCATCTAGCAACGATCTTACTCGGTGGCTTGGCCTACTCTGAGCTTCCTATCAAATCATCATCGATGCTGCCTAAAATGCATCGACCACTCGATTTCGTTATCGAGCCACTGCCTAACCACCTATTTACGCGAGATACTTCTTGCTGGGTTTACGGTGGTGTATCGCTTAACCCAATGATGAAGCCTGCACGTCAACGTGAAACGAACCACCTGCGTGCTATCTACCGCTGGCACCCAGTGTTCGCAGGCCAAGATTTCATTAAGTACTTTGGTGACGAAGACCTTCACTACGACAACGCTAACATTGAAGGCGGTGACGTACTGGTTATCGGTAAAGGTGCGGTACTGGTTGGTATTTCAGAGCGTACGAAACCACAAGGTGTCGAAAACCTAGCGGCTAGCCTATTTAGATCAGGCCAAGCGAGCGAAGTGATTGCGATCGATCTACCAAAACACCGCTCTTGTATGCACCTTGATACGGTGATGACACACATGGATATCGACACGTTCTCTGTCTATCCAGAGATCGTTCGTAAAGACCTCGACACTTGGCGCTTAACGCCAAAAGAAAACGGCGAAATGCGTGTCGAGAAAGCTGAAAACTACCTGTCAGCGATTGAAGGCGCACTAGGCCTTGATCAACTGAAGATCATCACTACCGGCGGTGATAACTACGAAGCTGAGCGTGAACAGTGGAATGACGCTAACAACGTACTGACAGTGAAACCAGGTACCGTGATTGGTTATGAACGTAATGTTTACACCAATGAGAAATACGACAAAGCGGGTATCGAAGTTCTAACGATTCCTGGCAACGAGCTAGGCCGTGGTCGTGGCGGCGCGCGCTGTATGAGTTGCCCTATCGAAAGAGATGGTATCTAAGTCAAAGAGCTCAGTTAAACAGACTCAATAATCTTATCTAGGCCAGTATTCATTTACTGGCCTTTTTTATCAAATTAATAAAATAAATATTCACAAATATAGCATTTTTATGTTTAACTAAGTTCTTCATTGATTCTATATACGCAAGGAGCGAGAGATGGCCTTTAATCTTCGCAATCGTAACTTTCTAAAACTTCTCGACTTTACTCCTAAAGAGATTCAGTTTTTACTCGACCTGTCTGCTGACCTAAAAAAAGCTAAGTATGCAGGTACGGAACAGAAGAAACTCAACGGCAAAAACATTGCTTTGATCTTCGAGAAAGCATCAACTCGAACACGATGTGCGTTTGAAGTGGCCGCCTTTGATCAAGGTGCTCAAGTCTCTTACCTTGGCCCCTCTGGTTCTCAGATTGGTCAAAAAGAATCAATGAAAGATACGGCGCGTGTATTAGGGCGTATGTACGATGGCATCGAATATCGTGGTTTTGGCCAAAGTATCGTTGAAGACTTAGGCGCTTATGCGGGCGTGCCGGTTTGGAACGGCTTAACCGATGAGTTCCACCCTACTCAGATTTTGGCTGATTTCCTCACTATGCTTGAGCATGGCCGCGGGAAGCATCTACACCAAATCAGCTTTGCTTATCTAGGCGATGCACGCAATAACATGGGTAACTCTCTGTTAGTCGGAGCCGCGAAGATGGGCATGGATATTCGCCTTGTCGCGCCAAAAGCCTTTTGGCCAGAAGAGCAGCTTGTTGAAGAGTGCCAAACCATTGCGCAAAACACTGGCGCAAAAATCACGTTAACTGAAGACGTTGCTGAAGGCGTGAAAGGTTGTGATTACCTATACACCGATGTTTGGGTTTCGATGGGCGAAGCCCCTGAAGCTTGGGACGAACGTGTGGCGGTAATGAAACCATACCAAGTGAATATGGATGTCATTAAGCTAACTGGTAACCCTCAAGTGAAGTTCATGCACTGCCTACCCGCTTTCCACAACAATGAAACTGTGATTGGTCAGCAAGTCTCTGACAAGTATGGAATGAACGGCTTGGAAGTGACTGACGAAGTGTTTGAATCTGACTACTCGATTGTATTTGATGAAGCTGAAAATCGCATGCACACCATCAAGGCGGTGATGGTCGCGACGCTTGGTCAATAGACAATAATGAAAGTAAACAAAAGCTTGATGTAATCGCTTGCGCTCACAAATTGAAAGCGTATAATTCTCGGCAATTTGTCTGAGAGTAGTGAAAATGACGCCAACCAATATTGTGATAACACATAGTAATATTGTGAAAACACCAAATATTGCTCGTAAGCTAAGATGCTTACCAGGCCGTCTATTCTGCTTTTCAGCACTTTTTTAAAGCCTCCCATTATGGGGGGCTTTTTTATGGCCAATACATTATTGTGGGGAAGAAGATCATGGCGAATTCGCTCTATCAAAAGCACATCATCTCAATTCCAGAGCTTTCTCGTGAAGAGCTAGAATTAATTGTTCAAACGGCAGGTCAGCTAAAGGCTGAGCCAAACCCAGAACTCATCAAGAACAAAGTTGTTGCCAGCTGCTTCTTCGAACCTTCTACGCGAACTCGTCTCTCTTTTGAAACTGCGATTCAACGCATCGGTGGTGATGTGATTGGTTTCGACAGTGGTGGTAACACTTCTTTGGCAAAGAAAGGCGAAACGCTAGCGGACTCGGTACAGGTTATCTCTTCATACGTTGACGCTTACGTGATGCGTCACCCTCAAGAAGGCGCAGCGCGTCTGGCTTCTGAGTTCTCAAACGGTGTTCCTGTTATTAACGCAGGTGACGGCGCAAACCAACACCCAACACAAACGTTATTAGACCTATTCTCTATAGCTGAGACACAAGGCCGCCTCGACAACCTAAACGTTGCATTCGTTGGTGACCTTAAGTACGGCCGTACGGTTCACTCGTTGACTCAAGCACTAGCAAAATTCGACAACATCTGTTTCTACTTCGTGGCTCCAGAAGCACTAGCGATGCCAGACTACATTTGCGAAGAGCTTGATGAAGCGGGCATCAAGTACCAACTATTGACGGACATGGAAGATGTGATTCCTGAACTAGATGTCTTGTACATGACTCGAGTTCAAAAAGAGCGCTTCGATGAGTCAGAATACGCGCACATAAAATCCGCATACATCCTGACCGCTTCGATGCTGGAAAATGCACGCGATAACCTGAAGGTTCTGCACCCTCTTCCTCGCGTTGATGAAATTACTGTCGATGTCGATAAAACACCTTACGCT
The DNA here is from genome assembly GCF_041474575.1 of Vibrio sp. 10N.222.51.C5. Lineage (NCBI taxonomy): Bacteria > Pseudomonadati > Pseudomonadota > Gammaproteobacteria > Vibrionales > Vibrionaceae > Vibrio > Vibrio sp. 10N.222.51.C5. Next base: position 25,420 of record NZ_JBFRUJ010000033.1, on the reverse strand, counting down.
TACTACTTCCAGCAAGCAGAGAATGGTGTTTACGCCCGTGAAGCATTGCTAGCCCTTGTTCTTAACGAAACGCTGTAGAGGAGAGATATAATGTCTAAAGAGACTCAATTAAAAGTTGAAGCAATCAGAAACGGTACTGTTATCGACCATATCCCAGCCAATATCGGGATCAAGGTTCTAAAACTGTTCGACATGCACAATTCTCATCAGCGCGTGACGATTGGCCTGAATCTACCGTCTTCTGCACTAGGCGGAAAAGACCTGCTCAAGATTGAGAATGTGTTTATCACAGAAGAACAGGCGAGCAAGCTGGCACTTTATGCGCCTCACGCAACAGTGAATCAAATCGAAGATTACGAAGTGGTTAAGAAACTACCACTAGAACTTCCTGAGCAAATCAACGATGTGTTCGAGTGTCCAAACACCAACTGTATTACTCACAATGAACCGGTTGAAAGTAGCTTTAAGATCTTTGAAAAGAAAGAAGATATTCGATTGAAGTGTAAGTATTGCGAAAAAGTCTTCTCTCGCGAGATCGTAACAGAAAGATGACGTCATACGGCAAAGCAGACCGAATGTAAAAACTATCAAATACCTCGCCTGTGCGGGGTATTTTGCGCTTTACCTATCCAAAGTTTGAAGGCACACTGAAAATTGATTTTTATCTAATAACTGATGGAATAAACCAATGACTAAAGTACTTCACACAGAATCTGCTCCAGCTGCAATCGGCCCATACGTACAAGGCGTTGACCTTGGCAACATGGTACTGACTTCTGGTCAAATCCCAGTAAACCCAGCAACTGGTGAAGTATCTGCTGATATCGCAGAGCAAGCTCGCCAATCTCTAGACAACGTTCAAGCGGTTGTTGAAGCTTCAGGCCTGACTGTAAAAGACATCGTAAAACTAACGGTATTCGTTAAAGACCTAAACGACTTCGGCACAGTAAACGAGGTTTACGGCAAATTCTTCGATGAGCACGGCGTTGCAAACTACCCTGCACGTTCATGTGTTGAAGTAGCTCGTCTACCAAAAGATGTAGGTATCGAGATCGAAGCTATTGCGGTTCGCAAATAGCTTTTAATCTCTAGATTAAACACCTTCGGATAAACGACTTAGCGTAATGCTGAGTGTTTATTAGATACAAAAAAGGTTGCCCCGTTGGCAACCTTTTTTATTGTTCATCGTTTCGCTTAGATAATTACTTTTTATTAAGCTCAACCACTTCTTTGTCTAACTCTTCAAGTTTCGCAGCCATCTGCTCACGAGCTAGGTTAGCCAGTTCACGAACATTAGACTTGTCGTAGCCTTCAGTGCTGATTGGTGGCAGCATTTCAACAATCACGTGACCATTGTTCCAACGGTTTAGCTTCACGCCACCGGTTGAGCTACACACGATAGGGATGATAGGCAAGCCAGCACCAATCGCAGCATGGAATGCACCTGTTTTGAATGGCAGCAGACCACGGCCACGAGAACGAGTGCCTTCAGGGAACATCCAAACTGAAACATCGCTCTCTTTTAGACTCGTCACGACCTGATCAATCGTACCTACCGCTTTGCTACGGTTAGCACGGTCAATTAGGATGTTACCCGTCAACCAGTAAAGCTGACCAAATAGAGGCATCCACACTAGGCTTTTCTTACCAACAGTTACCACTTTTGGCGTTACCGCTGATGAAATCGTGAATAGATCCCAGCTGTTTTGGTGGTTCGCCACATAAACATGTTGGCCGCGAGAGTAGGCATCTTCTGGGATGCGAAGCTCTAACTTCATGCCGAAGATCTTCGACATGCGACCGAAATAACGGCCAAAGGTAAATACGTGTTTCGGGTTGCGTGGACTTAATAGGCAGTAACCACAACCAAATACAAACATAAGAATCGCAAATATCGCCACTGCGAAAATACGTAATATTGCTATCATTTTGTTCCTCACCGACCGCCAAGTTGATTCATCTATTCGCGCAAAAATGAGCAATAGATTTACTCGCGGTAAATACAACTATAAAAAAGCCGAAACCAAGGTTCCGACTTTTATGTTTTCATCTTACTGATTCATGAATCCACTAACCTAGGTTAGTTCGACTCACTAAATCGTGTAATGTTTGCGCCTAAGGCTGACAATTTATCTTCAATCTTATCGTAGCCACGATCGATGTGATAAATACGGTCAACGATGGTTTCACCTTGAGCAATACAGCCAGCAATAACAAGGCTCGCAGATGCGCGAAGGTCCGTTGCCATTACTTGAGCGCCGCTCAGTTTTTCCGTTTCACCACAGATAGCCGTGTTACCTTCGATTTCCGCTTTTGCACCCATTCGCTGTAACTCAGGAATGTGCATAAAACGGTTTTCAAAGATAGTCTCAGTGATAACACCACTGCCCTTCGCCATCATGTTAAGCAGAGTAAACTGTGCTTGCATGTCGGTTGGGAAACCAGGGTGAGGTGCCGTTACGATTTTCACCGCTTTCAGTTCACGACCCGTCATATCAAGACTGATCCAGTCTTCGCCCGTTTCAACCTTCGCACCCGCTTCTTCAAGCTTCGCTAAGGCAGCTTCAAGAAGATGAGCGTTGGTGTTGCGACAAACCACTTTACCGCTAGAAACAGCAGCAGCAACCAGGAAAGTACCTGTTTCAATACGGTCAGCAACCACAGAGTGTTGGCCACCACCAAGACGTTCAACGCCTTCGATAGTAATCGTATCTGTACCTGCGCCAGAAATTTTAGCACCCAGTTTGTTTAGGAAGTCAGCCGTATCAACAATCTCAGGCTCACGCGCTGAGTTATCGAGTACTGTTGTTCCTTCCGCTAGCGTTGCTGCACACATGATAGTAATGGTGGCACCCACACTTACTTTATCCATCACGATGTGTGCGCCTTTCAGACGGCCATCAACACTTGCTTTCACATAACCATCTTCCAACTTAATGGTCGCACCTAGTTGCTCTAGGCCGTGGATATGCAGATCAACAGGTCGAGCACCAATTGCACAACCGCCTGGAAGTGACACTTGGCCTTCACCAAAACGAGCGACTAGAGGACCTAAAGCCCAGATAGAAGCACGCATTGTTTTCACTAAATCGTAAGGCGCACAAAATTCATTAATTTCGCTGCCATCAACATGAACACTACCATTACGCGATACTTTTGCGCCTAAACGCTTAAGCAGTTCCATCGTAGTATCGATGTCACGTAGGTGAGGAACGTTACTTACTTCCACTGGCTCTTCAGCAAGAATTGAAGCAAATAAGATAGGTAGCGCTGCATTTTTTGCGCCTGAGATCGTCACTTCACCGCTTAGCGGCTTATCCGATCCAATAACTCGAAACTTTTCCATCATAAACCTTAAAGTGACATCAGTTTCTTATCACGTTCCCACTCTTCCGGCGTGAAAGCCTTAATAGAAAGAGCATGGATGTCATTGCGTTGAATGTATTCCATTAGTGGGCCGTAGATTAGTTGCTGCTTCTTAACTCGATTCATGCCGTCAAAACATGGATCAACCGCAACAACTTCGTAATGACTGCCTTCCCCTTTCACGAAAATTTCCTGAAGGTTCAGTGCTTCTGCTAATAATTCTTGTACTTTTGTGCTGTCCACAAATAGCTCCTGCCTAATTTTTTATGTGTTCTGCCATCATTGGCTGGATATTGCTCAATTGGAACAACGTTCGTAATTGTTCTGGCACGAAACTGAGCATTATATGACAGTTTTGATTTTTTGCATGCTCTAATAAGTGAATTAGCATCACCATTCCTGCTGAATCGACTCGATTTATATGGCTAAGGTCAATTTCAACGCTCGATTCCGTCGTTTGCCACTTTTCCAATATACGCCAGATTGCAGGGACACTGTCTCGGTCTAAATCACCGAACAGTTGATACTCTTTAGAGCTTAGTGCTTGCCATTGAGAATGGCTCATTATTTGTTACTCTCAAAACGAATCGGTTGTGCGGCTAATTTCTCTAGTTCGTCTGCAACTTGTAAGATGCCTTCTTGACGAATCTTAGTATTCCACTCCGATTGCTTGCTCGACAACAAGCTAATACCTTCGGCAACCATATCAAATGCTTTCCACTCGCCAGATTTCTTGTCTTTGCGAAGCTTAAATTCAAGCTTAATGTTTGGTCGCGGCGTATCGATGATGTCGACCTTGATACTGGTAATGCGGCTATCCGCTTTGATTTTTGGTTCTGGACCAAATTCAATCGTCTGATCTGTGTATTGAGTCAGCACTTGGGCATAAGAAGAAACAAGGTATTTACGGAATGAATCGATAAACACGCCCACGTCTTTTCTATCCGCGCCTTTCAAGTTTGGTCCAAGTAACTTAAGAGCTGCATATTGTGCATTCACATAAGGCATCAACTCTTCTTCCACGATGACCTTCAATAACTCTGGATCTTGGTGGATGTTGTCTTGTTCACTCTTCAAACGCTCAAATGCCACTTCGGCAACTTGAGTCATCATCTGGTAAGGCTGAGTACGGTCAATCGATTCTGCAGCAAAGGCTTGGGTAGAAATAAGCAACGCCATTGCCGCCATAAACATTGATTTCAAGTAACCAATAGCTTTTAAATAACTAATAGTTTTCAACATTATCTTATTCCTTAGCTTCGCTGTCATTAGAACCACCAACGCTATACAGCACTTGGCCAATCAAATCTTCTAGTACCAATGCTGACTTAGTGTCTTCAATTGAATCACCATCGACCAACATCTCTTCATCATCAAAAATGAAGCCTGGAACCAGACTAATGTACTGCTCACCAATTAAGCCAGATGTTAAAATTTGAGCACTAGAGGTATCTGGAAATTGTGAGTACTTCCCGTCAATAGACAGTTCAACGACAGGAAGGTAGCTCTCGGTATCAAGCTCAATGCTTTTAACTCGTCCAACAACGACGCCACCCACTTTCACTGGAGAACGAACTTTTAGGCTGCCAATGTTGTCAAAGGTCGCTTTTAGATTGTAAGTATGGTTCGAACCTATGCCTTTTACGTCAGCGACTTGAAAGATCATGATTAAGATTGCGCAAATTCCGGCAATAACAAAGGTGCCGACCCATAATTCTAATTTTCGAGTTTGTTGCATGATTAATTCCCAAACATCAATGCGGTAAGAACAAAATCTAGCCCTAGTACCGCTAGAGAAGAGTGCACTACAGTGCGTGTGGTTGCCTGACTGATACCTTCTGAAGTCGGTACTGCGTCATAACCATTGAAAAGTGCGATCCAAGTTACGGTGATAGCGAAGACCATACATTTGATCATGCTGTTACCAATATCTCGGCCAAGTTCTACTGAAGACTGCATCGCAGACCAGAAACTGCCGTGATCAATGCCTTTCCAATCAACACCAACCAGTTGACCGCCCCAAATACCTACCGCCATAAAAATCATAGCAAGCAATGGCATTGAGATAAGCCCGGCCCAAAGACGTGGTGCAATAATGCGTTTAAGAGGGTCAACGGCCATCATCTCAAGGCTTGAGATCTGCTCTGTTGCCTTCATTAACCCAATCTCTGCCGTGAGTGCTGAACCGGCTCGACCTGCAAATAATAACGCAGTCACCACAGGCCCCAACTCACGCAACAGTGAAAGCGCGACCATTTGACCAAGGTTTCCCTCAGCGCCGTAGTCAATTAACACGACATAGCCCTGCAGGCTGAGCACCATGCCGATAAACAGACCCGAAACTAAAATAATAGCCAATGACTGAACGCCAACGCTATAAAGTTGTTTTACTAATAAGGGGAAGTTTTTTAGTCGCGGGATGCCAAACAAAGCCCCAAATAACATCAGGCTTGCTCGACCAAATGACTCACAGCTCGCAAGTGTACGCTTACCGACACCCGCAATAGTTTTAACAATCATATTAAAACAAATCCTTTTCTAAGCTCTTCGCAGGGAATCTAAATGGTACTGGACCATCGGCTTCGCCTTGCAAAAATTGCTGCACTCTCGGATCGCTATTGTTGTACAACTCATCAGGTGTTCCAGCGGCAATAATCTTGCTATCTGCCATGAGGTAAACCCAATCAGCAATACTCATCACCTCTGGCACATCGTGAGAAACAACAATCGAGGTTAAGCCCAAGGCTTGATTGAGATTTCGTATCAATTCAACCAATACGCCCATGGTGATGGGATCTTGGCCAACAAACGGCTCATCGTACATGATAAGTTCTGGATCCAGTGCGATTGCGCGCGCCAGTGCGGCACGCCTAGCCATTCCGCCAGACAACTCACTCGGCATCAATTGCGCAGCACCACGTAATCCTACCGCTTCAAGCTTAAGTAATACGATGGTACGAATGAATTTTTCATTAAGTTCAGTGTGCTCTCGCAGCGGAAACGCCACATTATCAAAGACATTGAGATCCGTAAAAAGCGCACCCGATTGAAATAGCATGCTCATTTTCTTACGTGCTTGATACAGCTTTCGACGTGATAATGCAGGGACATTGTCGCCATCAAACCAAATTTCGCCTTCATCTGGCGGCAGTTGCCCACCAATCAAACGCAGTAAAGTCGTTTTGCCAATCCCAGACGGCCCCATGATGGCGGTTATCTTGCCTTGAGGCACCTCTAAACTGATGTCATCAAAGATAACGCGCTCACCACGTGAGAAGCTGAGGTTCTTAACTTTCACAAGCTCAGTGTTCAACATATTTTTGTTGTTTCCTTGCTTTAAAAAACGCCAATTATGGCTGCAATAATAATGAGTCTACTTTAGAATTAAAAGCACTGTTCAATTAATTCATATTAAACAGGAATCTATGCAGGGATTTGAAAGCATTAGGAAATTATCTATTGAGCTCTCTTTCTTGCCTGCTAACTGGTAATTAATTTGCCGAGTGACTTCCCTTTTATCTAGCAACAGGTCAAAATTAGCGGTTAATTCTCCGTTTTTATTAATTTTTTAGGAATCATCATGCTTGAAGCGATTGCGTTTCTTATTATCGGTCTAGGTTTTTTGGTGTGGAGTGCAGATAAGCTGGTTTACGGTGCCGCTGCTCTTGCTCGCAACTTCGGTATTTCACCACTAGTTATCGGTATGACGATCTTAGCAATGGGGTCTTCGGCTCCTGAAATGATGGTTTCTGCGACAGCAGCCCTTGATGGCAAAACAGATACAGCTGTAGGCAACGTACTGGGCTCTAACATCGCCAACATCGCGCTGATTTTAGGTATTACAGCCCTTATCAAGCCGTTATCGATTAGCTCAGGCGTGATTCGTCGTGAACTACCATTAATGATCGGTGTCACTCTGCTAGCGGGCGCCCTATTGTGGGATAACCATTTAGGCTTCTATGAAGGCGTGTTGTTGTTTGTTCTTTTTGCCGCGTTTTTGTTTGCTATGTTGCAAATCAGCCGCAGCGAGAAAAAGAACGGCGATGCTTTCCTTGATGAGCAAGAATCAGAGATCCCTGAAGGCGTAAGTAACCCTAAGGCTGCAATGTGGGTCGTGATTGGTCTAATCGTCCTACCTTTAGCTGCTGATATGCTGGTAGATAACGCTGTGATCATCGCGAAGTTCTTCGGCATGAGCGACCTTGTCATTGGTTTAACCATCATTGCTGTTGGTACTAGCCTTCCTGAACTTGCAGCATCACTAGCCGGCGTTATGAAGGGTGAAGATGATATGGCTGTAGGTAATATCATTGGTTCAAACGTATTCAACATCCTTGCTGTTATGGGTATCCCGGGCATCCTAAACCCTTCGATCTTGAGCGAGTTCGCTATGGGTCGTGACTTCTGGGTAATGCTAGGCGTATCGCTACTACTTGTTGTGATGGCACTAGGAAAATCTCGTAGTGTGAATCGTATTGAAGGCGGCGTGTTAATTGTGACGTTCGTGGCCTACCAAAGTTACCTATTAATGAACATGTCGGCTTAATTGTTGATTTAACTTCCCGTACTTGGAGTATTTGATGTCTCAGCCATTTGATTACCGCAGCGTTGCAAAACAAGTTTTGGAAACCGAAGTTGCAGGTCTCACTCAATTAGACCAATATTTTAATGATGATTTTTGTAAAGCTTGCGACCTTATCCTGAACAACAAAGGCAAAGTCGTTGTGATGGGCATGGGTAAATCAGGCCACATTGGCAACAAAATCGCAGCAACATTGGCAAGTACCGGGACATCGGCTTTCTTTGTTCACCCAGGCGAAGCGGCGCATGGCGACTTAGGCATGATCGAACCTGGTGATATTGTAATTGCAATATCCAACTCCGGCGAATCGGGAGAAATCCTCAGCCTATTTCCTGTGTTAAAGCGTCTGAGCATCAAGATCATCAGCATGACAGGCAAGCCAGCATCAAACATGGCAACCCTGTCTGATATCCATTTACAAATTTCAGTACCGGAAGAAGCTTGTCCGCTGGGCTTAGCACCAACAACAAGCACCACGGCGACTTTGGTCATGGGTGATGCATTAGCCGTTGCACTTTTGCAGGCTCGAGGCTTCACCGCTCAAGACTTTGCCCTGTCTCATCCTGGTGGCGCTTTAGGTCGTCAGCTGCTGTTGAAGCTCGACGACATCATGCACACAGGCGATTCACTTCCTGTTGTAGCACCCGACGCACTAGTAAGAGACGCTCTACTAGAGATATCTCAGAAAGGCTTAGGCATGACAGCAATCGTTGGTGAAGATGGCCAAATGGCCGGTATTTTTACCGATGGTGATTTACGCCGTATCTTAGACAAACGCGTTGATATCCATAACACGCAGATCGGTGATGTGATGACGCTAAACCCGACGGTAGCCGAGCCAAACATGCTCGCGGTTGAGGGCTTAAACTTGATGCAAGCGAAGAGCATCAATGGCCTGATGTTATGCCAAGAAGGTAAATTAGTCGGAGCGTTAAACATGCATGACTTACTGAAAGCAGGAGTAATGTAATGACACAGACAGTCGAAACTCTATACGGCACTGTTAATTCAGATGTATTTGCAATTGCAAAAGAGATCAAACTGCTGATTTGCGATGTCGATGGTGTCTTCTCTGATGGTCGCATCTACATGGGCAACAACGGTGAAGAGCTGAAAACCTTCCACACTCGTGACGGTTACGGTATCAAATCACTGATGAACGCAGGCATTGAAATCGCGATCATCACGGGTCGCAAATCTCAAATTGTTGAGAATCGTATGACCGCTCTAGGCATTAAGCTGATTTATCAAGGTCAAGACGATAAAGTTAAGGCATACCAAGATATTTGCGATAAGCTTTCTGTAAACCCTGAAAATACAGGTTACATCGGAGACGATCTGATTGACTGGCCTGTAATGGAAAAAGTTGGCTTGAAGGTCTGTGTGGCAGATGGGCACCCGCTACTTGCAAAGCGTGCAAACTACGTGACAACCATTAACGGTGGTCATGGCGCGGTACGTGAAGTCTGTGACCTTATTTTACAAGCAAGAAATGAACTCGACGTGCATAAAGGTTTAAGCATATGAGTTTTACTCGTATTATCTATTTAATACTCATATTTATTGCCTCTTGGTCGACCTATTACTTGTACGACAAAGAGCAAACATCAACGATACAAGTGGCTCCAAATTTGGAGCTGCCCGCGTTTAGTGGCAAAAGCCTGAACAACATTAGCTACGACGAAAGCGGTATTCGCAGCTATCAGGTTGAATCGACGTATTTAGAACACTACTCAGTAGTTGGCGATACGCACTTTCAAAACCCAGTTCTTTCGGTATTCCGTGAAGGGCACACGATTGAATGGCAAGTCACCGCTGATCGCGCGATTATGGATGAGAATCAAGTTGTCACGTTTTATGACAACGTCGTGGCAAAGAACCTGTTGCCAGAAGCCAGCTTCGATACAATGACCACAGATAAAATGGTTGTTGAGCTGCCTAGCCGAGATTTTTATTCAGAGACTCCGGTCCATATGATCGGTACATTTTTTGAAACTGAGGGACAAGCAATGAAAGGTAACTTCGGTACCAACAATGCAACCCTCTTTAATTCTGTTCAAGGTAGATATGAAACTCTTACACCTTAGTTTATTCGCTTTGACCCTTGCGGCACCTAATGTCTATGCTCTGTCTTCGGATAGTGAGCAACCTGTCTACATTGACTCAGACAGCCAGCAATTGGATATGAAAAGTAACCAAGTGACTTTCCTTGGTGATGTGAACCTTAAACAAGGCAGCATCAATATCAATGCCGATAAGGTTATTGTTACTCGTAACGCCGTAAACGGTGAGATTGAAGAAATTCAAGGCTTCGGTAAGCCAGCAACCTTCTCTCAGCTTACTGACGACGGTAAGACACTCTACGGTGAAGCTGACGACCTGCACTACCAGCTTGTTGCCGACCGACTGATCATGACTAAGAATGCGATGTTATCTCAAGATGGCAGCATCATTCGCGGTTCTAAGATCACTTACCAGATCGGTTCTCAGAAATTAGTCGCTGACAGTGGTGAAAACAAACGAGTGTCAACGGTTTTACAACCAACGGAAGTGAATAAGTAACGATGGCTGTTCTTAAAGCAAAAAACCTAGCGAAAACCTACAGTAAACGTAAGGTTGTTACCGATGTAAGCTTACAGGTAGAGTCAGGCCAGATCGTCGGTCTGCTTGGGCCTAACGGTGCAGGTAAAACCACATCTTTCTATATGATTGTTGGTTTGGTGGCGCGTGATGAAGGTACCATCAGCATTGATGACCGAGACATCAGTATCTTACCAATGCACAGCCGCTCTCGTCTTGGTATCGGTTACCTGCCTCAAGAAGCATCGATTTTCCGTAAGTTGTCCGTAGAGAACAACATCATGGCGGTTTTACAAACCCGTGATGAAATGACCAACGAACAACGCCAAGATAAGCTGGAAGACCTGCTAGAAGAGTTCCACATCCAACATATCCGCACCAGCAATGGTATGGCTCTGTCGGGTGGTGAGCGTCGTCGTGTAGAGATTGCTCGTGCACTAGCAGCAAACCCGCAGTTCATTCTATTGGATGAACCATTCGCCGGTGTTGACCCGATCTCAGTAATCGATATCAAAAAAATCATTGTTCACCTGCGTGATCGCGGCTTGGGCGTTTTGATTACCGACCACAACGTTCGTGAAACATTAGACGTGTGTGAAAAAGCTTACATCGTAAGCCAAGGACACCTGATCGCTGAGGGTACTCCTGAAGATGTTCTCAATAACGAACAAGTTAAACAAGTTTATCTAGGCGAACAATTCCGTCTATGATTATATAGAGAGTATCGAGAGTTCTAAGAATAATAACTAGGTAAGTCACACTGAATGAAACCCTCATTACAACTTAAGCTAGGCCAACAGTTAGCAATGACTCCTCAATTGCAGCAAGCGATTCGTTTGTTGCAATTGTCTACTTTAGATTTGCAGCAAGAGATTCAAGAAGCACTTGAATCTAACCCACTACTCGATGTCGAAGAAGGCAATGAAGATACGCCAACATCGGAAGAAAAACCTAGCAGTGACGAAAAAGAAACTGTTGAAGCCACAGAGCAAGACTTACCTGATAGCTCAGACTTAATCGAAAAATCAGAGATTGGCAACGAACTAGAAATCGACACAACTTGGGAAGACGTCTACAGCGCGAACACCGGTAACACGGGTATTGCGATTGATGACGACATGCCGGTTTATCAAGGCGAAACCACTCAAAGCCTGCACGATTACCTACTTTGGCAACTCGACTTAACGCCATTCACTGACACCGACCGAAGCATCGCTTTTGCATTAATCGATGCCATCGACGACTACGGCTACCTCACTGTAACTTGTGAAGACATCCTTGAAAACTTCGACAATGAAGAGATCGAGCTTGATGAAATTGAAGCGGTACGTAAACGAATTCAGCAGTTTGATCCGCTAGGTGTCGGTTCAGTCAACCTGCAAGATTGCTTGTTACTGCAACTGGCAACCTTTCCCCAAGATACGCCTTGGCTTAACGAAGCTAAGTTAGTACTTACTAGCCATATCGACCAACTCGGCAATCGCGATTACAAACTGGTTATCAAAGAGACCAAGTTGAAAGAAGCAGAACTACGTGAAGTTTTGCAACTGATTCAACAGCTGGACCCTCGTCCTGGCAGTAAGATTACTCCGGATGAAACTGAGTATGTGGTTCCAGATGTATCTGTCTTCAAAGACCTTGGCAAATGGTTAGTGACCATTAACCCTGATAGCGTGCCTAAGTTGAAAGTGAATCAGCAGTACGCTGATCTGGGCAGTAAAGGCAACAGCGCCGACAATCAATACATCCGCTCAAATTTGCAAGAAGCAAAGTGGTTAATTAAAAGCCTAGAGAGCCGAAATGAGACGCTACTCAAAGTTGCGCGATGCATTGTTGAACATCAGCGTGATTTCTTCGAACATGGCGAAGAAGCGATGAAGCCAATGGTTCTTAATGATGTTGCGTTAGCTGTTGATATGCACGAATCCACGATCTCTCGTGTGACGACTCAAAAATTCATGCATACGCCACGTGGCATCTTCGAGCTCAAATATTTTTTCTCAAGCCATGTCAGCACTGACAATGGCGGTGAATGTTCATCTACAGCAATTCGCGCACTCATCAAGAAGCTTGTCGCAGCGGAAAATACCGCGAAGCCTCTAAGTGATAGTAAGATTGCTGCTTTACTGGCTGACCAAGGAATTCAGGTAGCTAGACGTACCATAGCGAAATACCGTGAGTCTCTGGGCATTGCCCCATCGAGTCAGCGTAAGCGCCTGCTATAAGCTCATTTAGTCGCTAGTTACTTAGCAACTATGATCAGGCAACCAACTGAAAAGGAAAGTCTATGCAAATCAATATTCAAGGCCATCACGTTGATCTTACCGATTCAATGCAAGACTATGTTCACACCAAATTCGACAAACTTGAGCGCTTCTTTGATCATATCAATAGCGTTCAGGTTGTTTTAAAAGTTGAGAAAATCAATCAAATCGCAGAAGCTACCCTGCATATAAATCAGGGGGAAATCCATGCGACAGCAACAGATGAAAGCATGTATGCCGCGATTGATTCATTGGTTGATAAACTCGTCCGCCAACTCAACAAGCACAAAGAAAAGCTAAGTAGTCACTAACATGCAATTAAGCGAAGTACTTTCATTGGACTGCACCAAAAGTGCAGTCCAATGCACAAGCAAAAAAAGAGCCCTTGAGCTCATCAGCCAGATAGCAGCTGAGAGCTGCGGTCAAGATTCAACAGAGCTATTTGAGTGTATGTTGAGCCGTGAGAAGATGGGCAGTACCGGTATTGGTAATGGTATCGCGATTCCCCATGCTCGTATGAATGTCAGTGATAAAGCGATAGCTGTATTACTGCAATGCCAAGATCCTATCGAATTTGATGCGATTGATAATCGTCCTGTCGACCTACTATTTGCCCTGCTTGTTCCTAGCGAACAATGCAAAGAGCATCTAAAAACCCTTTCTTGTATGGCAGAACGACTAAACGACAAGCAGACTCTTAAACAGCTGCGTAATGCTCAGAGCGATCAAGAGCTTTACGACATCATGATTCAAGTGCCAACTTGCGAGCAATAACATGCGATTAATCGTGGTTAGTGGCCAATCAGGGGCCGGTAAAAGTGTTGCGTTACGAGTCCTAGAAGACTTGGGGTATTACTGTGTCGATAATCTACCAGTAAACCTGCTCAACAACTTTGTCGAATCGGTACGCGAAAGCAACCAAAACGTTGCGGTAAGTATTGATATACGTAACCTACCGAAAGAGCCTCAGTTAGTCACCGACACGCTCGAGCAACTCGAGTCAGCTACAAACATCGATGTTGATGTATTGTTCCTCGATGCCAGCAAGCAGACACTCCTTAAGCGCTACAGCGAAACCCGCAGAATCCACCCTTTATCAATTGGCCAAGAGAAACTTTCTCTAGAGCAGGCTATTGATTTAGAAAAGACACTTCTCAGTCCTCTAGCAGAGCAAGCCAGCATTGTGATTGATAGCAGTGACTGCAACCTCTACGAGTTGAGTGAAAAAGTGCGCTTTAAAGTCGAAGGCAAAGAGAAGCAAGAACTAATCATTGTCTTTCAATCTTTCGGCTTTAAATTTGGTCTGCCAAGCGATGCCGACTACGTGTTTGATGTTCGCTTCTTACCAAACCCTCACTGGAAACCTGACTTACGACCAATGACAGGCCTTGATGCTCCGATTCACTCCTTCCTAGAGCAGCATCAAGAAGTGATTGAACTCAAACAACAGATTCAAGGCTTTGTTGAGCAGTGGCTACCAATGTTAGAGAAAAACAATCGCAGTTACCTAACGGTAGCCATTGGTTGTACTGGTGGTAAGCACCGCTCGGTCTATCTAACCCAGAAGATTGGTGAGTACTTCGAACAACTTGGTCATCAAGTTCAAATCAGACATGCCTCTTTAGAGACGCACCAACAGGGCTAACCATGGAATTAACTCGAACTGTACTGATCCAAAACCGTTTGGGTCTTCACGCTAGAGCGGCCGTAAAGTTGGTTGAGCTTGCACAAAGCTTTGATGCCACTATCACAATTCATAGTGAAGAAGATAAAAGTGCCACCGCAGACAGCGTAATGGGGCTACTTATGCTGGAATCAGCGCAAGGGCAACATATTACTATTCAAGCTGCAGGCACCGACTCACAGCAAGCACTGGATGCCGTCTGTCATCTCATTGAAGACAAGTTTGATGAGGGTGAGTAGCGAAACCGCTTCACTCACAACGCCTAAGACTCAAACAACGAACCAACCAATATTAAATCTTAGTTCTATCTAAGTTTATGATTTAAATAAGCCCCAGAATTAAGTTACTATTCCAACCATTGTTAGAATAATGAGATAGGAGGAAAATATGGCAGAGCAATTAGAATTCGACCAAGCTCACCAAACCCTCCAAGAAGTCAGCGAAGCCCTAGAAAACGGCCGATTTGTTCACGTACGCCGACAACTTCAGGACATGGAACCTGAGGATATTGCACACCTTTTAGAAGCCTCCCCTCGCAAAAGTCGTGACGTACTCTGGCAACTCACCGATCCTGAAGACTACGGTGAAATTCTTGATGAACTAAACGAAGACGTCAAAGATGCTCTTGTGTCGAAAATGGCACCTGAGACCTTGGCAGAAGCAACCGAAGGTATGGAAACCGATGACGTCGCGTACGTACTTCGAAGCCTACCCGACGATGTTTCTCGCGAAGTCCTTTCTCAAATGGACTCCGTCGATCGTGCATTAGTTGAAACTGCCCTGTCGTACCCTGAAGATTCAGCGGGTGCGATCATGAACACCGACGTAATCACGATTCGTGGTGATGTCGATGTTGACGTTGTATTGCGCTACATGCGTATGCGTGGCGAACTGCCGGATGCAACTGATGCTCTGTATGTTATTGATGAAGAAGAACGTCTTATCGGTAACCTATCACTTACCACGCTAGTAACGACTCAACCTGATGTCCCTGTTTCAGAAGTGATGGATGATGCCGACGAAGCGATCGCGGTAGAAACCAGTGCGTCAGATATCGCGAGCCTGTTTGAACGTCGTAACTGGGTTTCTGCGCCTGTCATCGATAGTAACCAGCACCTTGTTGGTCGTATCACCATCGATGACGTGGTTGATGTTATCCGTGAAGATGCCGAACACTCAATGATGAGTATGGCGGGTATGGACGATGACGAAGATACCTTCGCACCGGTCGTAAAATCTGCTCGTCGTCGTAGTGTGTGGCTTGGTGCTAACGTACTCGCAGCACTGGCGGCAGCATCTGTATCAAACATGTTTGAAGCAACGCTCGATCAAATGGCAGCGATTGCGGTTCTGATGACTATCGTGCCTTCGATGGGGGGTGTTGCGGGTAACCAAACCGTTGCTCTGGTGATTCGTGGTTTGGCACTCGGTCATATCGGTGACAGTAACAAACGCGAACTGCTACTCAAAGAGGCAGCCATCGGCTTCCTAAACGGCGTTCTATGGGCCGTTATCATTGGTGGTATCGTGGTGGCTTGGAAAGGTAACTGGATACTGGGAGGCATCATCTCAGCGGCGATGATGACCAACTTGATTGTCGCAGGTATTGCTGGTGTAACTATCCCAGTGATGTTGAAGAAGATGAATATCGATCCAGCCCTTGCTGGCGGTATGGCACTGACCACAGTAACCGATGTTATTGGCCTATCGGTGTTCCTAGGCTTAGCGACCATACTGATCTAGTTAGCATAAGCAGTTAGCCAATTTTTGGCGAAATACAGAAAACAAAAAGGGAGCCACGGCTCCCTTTTTTAATTCATCAGATTCGCTTTAATTGAATTACTCACCCGCGACTTTCATCGACTCAAGCAGGATAGAACCCGTTTGAATTTGCGAACGTGTTTCTACGTCGTTACCCACAGCAACAATCTGAGTAAACATGTCTTTTAGGTTACCTGCGATTGTTACTTCTGATACTGGGTATTGGATCTCTCCGTTTTCAACCCAGAAACCTGCAGCGCCACGTGAATAATCACCCGTTACGGTGTTTACGCCTTGGCCCATCACTTCAGTGACTAGGAAGCCAGTACCCAACTCTTTTAGCATCTGCTCAAAGTTTTGACCGGTCGATTTAACGAACCAGTTATGAATACCACCAGCATGACCGGTTGGCGTCATATCCATCTTACGTGCGGCATAGCTCGTTAGTAGGTAAGTTGCTAGCACACCGTCAGTGATGATTTCACGATCTTTAGTGAACACACCTTCGCTATCGAATGGGCTTGAAGCCAAACCACGCAAGATATGTGGTCGCTCAGAAATGTTAAACCAGTCAGGTAGGATTTTCTGACCGAGATGATCCAATAGGAATGACGACTTGCGGTAAAGGTTACCGCCACTGATCGCCATAACAAGGTGACCAATCAAGCCAGTTGCCACATCATTAGCGAACATAATTGGGTACTGGCCTGTTGGTAGCTTTTTCGCATCCAAACGGCTAATGGTCTTTTCTGCAGCTTCTTGACCTACACGCTCAGGCGTCCACAGCTCGTCACGGTGACGTGCAACGGTGTAGCTGTAGTCACGCTCCATCTCACCGTTAGCGCCTTGTCCAATTACACAGCAGCTCGTGCTATGACGACTAGAAGCATAGCTTGCTAGTAAGCCATGGCTGTTACCATAAACCTTAACGCCATAGTGGCTGTCGTAGCTTGCGCCATCACTCTGTTTGATCTTATCGCTATAAGCTAACGCTTGCTTCTCAGCAGCAATCGCAATCTCAGCGGCATAGTCAGGGTTTGGTTCATCAGGGTGAAAAAGATCCAAATCTGGAATTTCTTTTACCATGTATTCTTTTGCCGCAGGACCGGCAAATGGGTCTTCAGAAGTGTACTGAGCGATATCAAGTGCGGCCGCGACGGTTTGAGCAATCGCCTTCTCACTCAGGTCAGATGTAGATGCGCTGCCTTTTTTCTGGCCGCGATAAACAGTAATACCTAGCGCACCATCACTATTAAATTCAACGTTTTCCACTTCACACATACGTGTTGAAACACTTAAACCCGTTGACTTAGTAATAGCGACCTCAGCTGCGTCTGCACTCACTGACGCCATATCCAACGCTTTAGCTACTGCGGCTTCTAGCTCAACTCTTTGCTGGGCGACTTGCTGTTTTACATCCATATCTATTCTAATTTTTTAGGTCAATATTACGTAGGATAACAAGAATTTCGCTTTCTCCCCAAGATTCTTGCTAAAATAGGCAATATATTCGTTTGAGATAGTGACATAGGCAGAAAAGATGGCTCGCAAAAACCAAAAAGCCCCATGGGAACCAGAAGAAGAAATCATCTGGGTAAGTAAGACAGAAATGAAAACCGACATGGAAGCGCTACAAAAACTGGGGGAAGAACTTGTTTCCCTGAAGCCTTCTGTATTAGACAAGTTTCCTCTGTCTGAAGATTTGGCACAAGCGATTAAAGATGCACAACGCTTTAAAAATGAAGCGAAGCGCCGTCAACTTCAATACATTGGTAAAGTAATGCGCAATGTTGATCCTGAGCCAATTCAAGCGGCTTTGGATAAAGTACGTAACAAGCACTCGCAAGCAACCGCTGAACTGCACAAGCTTGAGCAACTGCGTGATCGCGTTGTTGCTGAAGGCGATGCTGCCATTTCAGAAGTCATGGACATGTACCCTGAAGCAGACCGTCAGCGTCTTCGTCAGCTAGCTCGCCAAGCTAACAAAGAGAAATCAGCGAACAAGCCAGCAAAGGCTTCTCGTGAGATCTTCCAAATCTTAAAAGAGCTAAAGCTAGAAGACTAATCTTTGTCGCTTTATTCTGTAAGACAATAAAAGACCTAGCGCATGCTAGGTCTTTTTGTTTTCTACGTACTCAATATCAGAGAGATTAAACAAGAGTGATGAATCGTCACTCACCCGCTTTAACAAATGAGCTTAATTCTGTCTGTGGATGATCCGCCGTCAGTGCCTCTATCGAGTCTTCAACCAACACCTTACCTAGCGCCACAAACACAAACTTATTCGCGATACTGCGTGCGTCACCTAAATGGTGAGTCACCATCAAGACCGTAATATTTCGCTCTGCCGCTAATCGCTTCACTAAGCTAAGCATCTCTTCACGCAGCAAAGGATCAAGCGCAGAGAAAGGTTCATCAAGCAGCCAAATATCATGAGGTTGGACAAAACAACGCGCTAACGCAACACGCTGGCGTTGACCGCCGGATAAGTGCTCAGGCAACCTATCCAAATACTCAGCGACGCCAACTTGCGCTGCGGCTTGCTCCACAGCTTGCTTTTGGGTTGCAGTAAGCTTTAAACCTGGATGCAGACCTAAACCAATATTTTCTCGCACCGTAAGGTGAGCAAACAGGTTGTGCTCTTGAAACAACATCGCCAACGGACGCTGATGTGCTTCTTTACCAATAAGCGACTGCCCAGCCACTGATATCTCACCCGATGTAGGCTCGATGAAACCAGCAACTAGCGCCAACAGTGTAGACTTACCCGCACCACTCGGCCCCATAAGCGCAACAATATCGCCCTGCTCAGCTTGAAAATCAAAGCTAAACAACTCTCTGTGATAGTGGTAATCCACATCTTTCATCACTAACATCATCGGTTCCTTAATTCTTTAGCATCGAGCTTAGATCTTCGAGTAAATAAGAATTCTATTAAGCTAAAACTGCCGACACTCAGTAACAGTAAGCTCACAGAAACTACCGCCGCCGCTTCCATTTGATAGCTGCCTAACAATTGGAATAGATACAAAGGCAGAGTTCTAAAATCTTGGCTACCAAACAAAGCAATCGCGCTTAAGTCACCCATCGCCAACATAAAGCTAATCGAGAAGGCTTGCGCCATCGGCTTACGCAATGCTCGCCACTCCACTAACCTAAAACGCGTGAAACCTGTCATACCCAAGCTTGCACACACATACTGGTACTGCTGAGACAAATGCAGCATAGGTTGAGCTAGGGTTTTAATTACGTAAGGCAGCGCCATTAAGCTGTTGACGGCAATCACGATAAAGAAAGCTAAACTGAATACATCGGTGAATGAACGCAGTAATAAGAAGATACCCGTACTGATCACCAGCCCCGGAGTCACCAAGATAATAGTGCCAATCAGCTCGATTTTATCGGCTCGAAAATTCTTGTTCTGTAAACGCCATGCTCGGCTAGTCAGTAGTATGGCGATACCAATACCAACTGCGATAACACTTGCTAATGACGCGACTTTAACCGAGGTCATTAACGCCGCCCAAAACGGCTCGCTGCTGAGTACGGTTAATGCCTGCGAGTTAATTCCACTGACGATAACCATAGCTAATGGCGGCAATACCAGCATTGAGACTATGATGATCCAAAAGCTATCCCAAGCTTTTGACCACCAGCTGTCCTTAACCAAATATTTCTCTTCCGACAGCTGACTGGCCGTCACTGAAATAGGCTTCGATAGGCGTTGAATGCTCACCGCTAGCACACCACACAGCAGCATTTGCCATATCGCGAGCAAGGCACCAGCTTGAAGGTCAAAGTCGAATTTAATCGCCTGATAAATAGCGAGCTCGATAGTGGTTGATTTAGGTCCACCGCCTAGCGCCATCACGGTAGCAAAGCTGGTAAAACACAACATGAAGACTAAGCCACACACATGTGGTAATTGCTGTCTTAAGCGAGGCCATTCAACCCATCTGAATTTGTTCCAATGACTCATACCCAAGTGAGCACAAAGCTTGTGTTGCTCGGCAGGCACGGTATCTAACGCTTGCAGAAGTAAGCGACTGGCATAAGGCAAGTTGAAGAAAACGTGCGCCAGCAAAATACCATTCAATCCGTATATGGAAAATGGCAATTCAATATCGAAGTTCGCCAAAAACTTAGCTAACCAACCACTATTGCCATAGATCGCAAGTAAGCCAAATACACCCACTAACACTGGCAGGACTAAGGTCGACGCGAACAGCCTTAACAACAAAGCGCGTCCAAAAAATTGTCTACGACACAGCGCATGAGCAATAGGTATAGCAAAGCCAACACTCAGCACCGTTGAGAGTGTCGCCTGATAAAAACTGAATTTCGTTACATGCCAATAGTAGGGATCGGACCATACTTGGCTGATATCAAGAGAAGGGGCATTGCTAAGCAATGCCCCAACTGCTGAAACCACGAAGGCGGTAATGAGTATCGCTACCCAAATCCCAACCTTAGGTGTTTTCTTTATCATAGATTGATTTTTTACCGTAAATGGTTCGCTCAGTTAACATCGAACAAACCTTTAAATACAGAAAGTTAGAAAGCTAATTTTTTAAAAGCAAATTAAAAAGTAAGTGCACTCTGCCATTCACGAATCCATGGCTTACGCTTAGCTGCAATTTCTTCGGGCGTAAAGCTTAGCGCTTTCTGAGGAACCGTAAGTTGCTCGAACCCTTTTGGAAGCTCAATATCGGTCACTGGGTACATCCAGTTGCCTGTTGGCATCGCCGATTGGAATTCATCACTTAGGATAAACGCCATAAACTCATCAGCAAGCTTTTCGTTCTTGCTGCCTTTAACCTTAGCGGCCACTTCCACTTGAGTGTAATGCCCTTCTTCGAAGCTTGCTGCTGCATACTTAGAATCGCTTTCAGCAATAATGTGGTAAGCCGGAGACGTTGTATAAGACAACACTAAATCCGACTCGCCTTCTAGGAACATAGAGTAAGCTTCAGACCAGCCTTTGGTTACAGTCACTGTTTTCTGAGCAAGCTTCTTCCATGCTGCTGTCGCTTCATCACCGTATACTGATTTCATCCAAAGCATCATGCCTTGGCCTGGTGTTGATGTACGTGGATCTTGGTAGATGACCTTAAGATCATCACGCTGCTCAACCAGTTCTTTCAAGCTCTTCGGCGGGTTTTCCAGTTTCTCTTTATTGTAAACAAAAGCAAAGTAGCCAAAGTCATAGGGTACAAAAGTGCTGTCGTTCCAACCATTAGGAAGCGTTACCGATGACGTATCAACATTATGCTCAGCCAATAAGCCCGTCGCTTTCGCTTCAGCCATCAGGTTGTTGTCGAGACCTAGTAAGATATCGGCTTTGCTGTTGCCGCCCTCAAGACGTAAACGGTTCAGAATAGACACGCCATCTTCTAGAGCGACAAAATTCACATCACAACCACACTTCTCTTCGAATGCTTTTTCAACGGCAGGACGAGGGCCCCAATCCGCAGCAAAAGAGTCATAGGTGTATATAGTCAAAGTGTTGTCTGCAGCAAAGGCAGAAAAAGAAATAGCTGTAGTAACAGCAAGGGTAGTTAATGTGAATTTCACTGGACGCTCTCCATGGTCTGAGCGGCACAGGTTTGAGGGAGGAGAACGGTAGAGGTTGTTCCTAACTCAATTCCTACGCCAGCATTATCTGGTTCAGGTTTACGGGTCCCAAGCACCTGCTTGATCTCAGCTCGCATTCATTATTTGAATGGTTCGCTCCCCGATGAGTGTTCAGAATTGTAATTTGATTTTTAACAATAAGCTATCAAGTTTGGATCAATTACGTTGATCGTAACCCCAACGTGGCACTAAACCTTGTTCGATACCAAGGTGATCTAGAATACGCGCCACCATAAAGTCGACCAGATCTTCAATTGACTTGGGTTGATGATAAAAACCCGGAGCTGCAGGCATGATCGTTACGCCCATGGTCGAAAGTTTGTGCATGTTCTCGAGATGAAGCGTCGAAAATGGCGTCTCGCGAACCACCAACAACAATTGGCCTCGCTCTTTCATGACTACGTCTGCTGCTCGCTCAATCAGGTTATCTGATAGACCATGAGCAATCGAAGCCAAGCTTCCCGCTGAACATGGACAAACGACCATCTGTTTAGGTGCTGCTGAACCAGAGGCAACCGGCGAGAACCAATCATCTTTGCCACACACCATCAGCTTTTCAGGGTCGCAGCCAAGATGTTTAACCAAAGCTTGTTTCGCCGCATCTGGCCCAGCAGGTAACTTAAGTTCATGCTCGGTCGCCAATACCACTCGCGCTGCCGATGAAATCAGCAAGTAGACCTGATAATCGGCTGCCAAAAGGCATTCAAGTAAACGCAGGCCATAAGGCGCACCGGATGCGCCAGTGAAAGCAAGGGTTATCGCTTTATCGTGTTTTGTCATGTTCTCAATTACTTCAAATTATAAGGTCGTGGATGCCGTTAGCCTTTGAGTGCCAATCCATCCAACAGTTTTTGATGAATGCCACCAAAGCCACCATTACTCATTACCAAAATTTGGTCGCCAGCTTGTGCCTCTGAGACAATTTTAGCAACGAATGCATCCATGTCATCACTCACGTGTGCCGGTTGGTGACAAGCGTCTGCAACATCTTGAACTGACCAATCAATGTTATCCGGTTGGAATAAGTAGGTAGAATCCGCTTGTTTAAGCGAATCAGCCAAGGTTTCTTTATGCACACCACGTTTCATGGTGGCGGAACGAGGCTCTAAAACGGCAATGATTTTTTTCGAGTCGACCTTATTACGTAAGCCGCCGAGCGTAAGTTCAATCGCCGTTGGGTGATGAGCAAAATCATCATAAACAGACACACCTGCCACCTCGCCTTTAAACTCCAAACGGCGCTTAGTATTAATAAAGGTAGCTAGTGATTCACAAGCAAGGTCAGGTGTCACGCCCACATGACGTGCAGCTGCAATCGCCATCAAAGCATTATTTACGTTGTGGTCGCCCACTAAATCCCAATTTACGGTTCCAACACATTCATTTTGGAAGTAAACCTCAAATTGAGAGCCATCTTTGACCAGTTTCTTGGCATCCCAGTCGCCTTGCTCGCCACTCGATTCAGTTTCACTCCAGCAACCGCGAGCTAGAACGTCTTCAATAGCGCTGTCTTGCTTAGGTGAGAAAATGCGACCATTGCTTGGCACAGTACGCACCAAATGATGAAATTGTCGCTTAATCGCTTCAAGATCGTCAAAGATGTCCGCATGATCAAACTCTAGGTTATTCATCACTAAGGTTCTTGGGTGGTAATGAACGAACTTAGATCGTTTATCGAAAAAAGCACTGTCGTATTCGTCGGCTTCTACCACGAAGAACATGCTTTCACCAAGGCGAGCAGAGATACCAAAGTTACCCAACACTCCGCCAACTAAGAAGCCCGGTGCATAGCCACAGTCTTCCAAGATCCAAGCCAACATGCTTGATGTCGTGGTCTTACCGTGCGTTCCCGATACCGCTAACACCCAACGGTCATGCAGCAGGAACTCTTGCAACCACTGAGGACCAGAGGTGTATCTAAGGTTGTTATCCAACACATACTCAACACACGGATTACCGCGGCTCATTGCGTTACCGATAACCACGAGATCTGGCCTTGGTTCTAATTGGCTAGGGTCGAACCCTTCAATAATTTCAATCCCTTGTGATTCCAACAAGGTGCTCATTGGTGGGTAAACATTCGCGTCACTACCCGTAACCTTGTGACCTAATTGACGAGCCAATACCGCAGCACCACCCATGAAGGTGCCACAAATTCCTAAGATATGAATATGCATAAATTGCTTCCAAACGCTTGGCTAAATAAACAGTGCCTAATTAAAACGGCTTGCACTCATTATCATTAAATGGCGATTAAAAGCGAGCAGCAATGCAAAACAAATTGAGTCGACATAGTAAGTGAGATCTGTGTCGCTTAGTTCATTACCATTAAAAAGATCTAACCTTTAGAATTTAGGTAAGCGTCTAGATGAATAAAGCCCACTCAAGAGGCCGAATCTACAGTGCTCAAATCCCCCCTAATATTGAGAGAAGTTTAAGGAAATAACATGTCTGAGATGCGCACCCTTGGTGAGTTCATTGTTGAGAAACAGAGTGACTTCCCCCATGCAAGCGGTGATCTATCATCCCTTTTGTCGTCTATTCGACTTGCTGCAAAAATTGTTAACCGTGAGATCAACAAGGCTGGCCTAGTCGACATCACTGGCGCTGTTGGTACAGACAACGTGCAAGGTGAAGAGCAGCAAAAGCTAGACCTTTACGCGAACGACAAATTTAAAGCGGCTCTAGAAGCCCGTGACCAAGTTTGTGGTGTTGCAAGTGAAGAAGAAGACGAAGCTGTCGCCTTCAATAAAGAGCTCAACAAAAACGCAAAATACGTTGTACTGATGGATCCACTAGATGGCTCATCAAACATCGATGTAAATGTATCGGTTGGTACAATTTTCTCTATCTACCGTCGAGTATCACCGATCGGTACACCACCAACACAAGAAGATTTCTTACAGCCAGGACACAAGCAAGTAGCCGCGGGTTACGTGATTTACGGTTCTTCAACCATGCTTGTATACACAACAGGTGCTGGCGTAAATGGCTTCACCTACGACCCATCACTGGGTACCTTCTGCCTATCTCATGAAAACATGATGATTCCAGACGAAGGCAAGATCTACTCGATCAACGAAGGTAACTACATCCGCTTCCCAACCGGTGTTAAGAAGTACATCAAATACTGTCAGGAAAGCGAGCCAAGCGATAACCGCCCTTACACGTCACGTTACATTGGTTCTCTTGTGTCTGATTTCCACCGTAACTTGCTAAAAGGCGGCATCTACTTATACCCAAGTACAGAGAGCCACCCTCAAGGTAAATTGCGTTTGCTTTATGAATGCAACCCTATTGCTTTCCTTATGGAGCAAGCTGGCGGTATTGCATCAGACGGTGCACAGCGTATCATGGATATCAAACCAACTGAGCTACACCAACGTGTGCCTTTCTTCGTTGGTTCAACAAAAATGGTACGTAAAGTAGAAGAGTTTCTTGAGCTGAACCCTGAGTAACCCTCTCATTTCATTCTCAAACTAACGCTATTAAAAAGCCAGCACCTCAGTGCTGGCTTTTTGTTGTCTCGTGTCCCGTCCTGAAATGTGT